>JAILRC010000050.1 GCA_024698485.1 Lachnospiraceae bacterium
TTATGTGCCGGTACTTGATTGCTTTGGGCTGTATATCCGTACCGGACTTATTGTCTTCTTAAACAAATATGGACTAAGCCGCCGTGGCTTCCTCGTTTTCTGAAGTCACTTGGACTTAGTCCTATTATGACGTTATCACCGGATATGAATATGTTATATCCCGCTTCCACAAGCAGCCTGAGATGCTCTGCCGCTTCTTCTGTGACAGATCCGCACTTTATCAGGCGTTCCAAGGTGTAAGGTTCTTTCGAGAACTTTCTTATGGTCACTATGGGTCCGTTCAGCGCTACGGGAGGAAGGACCACATTCACCCGGGAGCCGTCGGGCAAGCGGGCATCCGCAATGGGATCCGCTTCGTTCACGGTCCTGTTGGCTCCGGAAACGATCTGCTGGATAATGTCTCCCAGACGTTCCGGCGACTCGAAATGCAGTCCCGACTCGGTGATCTTTCCGTGCTTTTCGATGAATATGTCATTGGGTCCGTTGATCATTATCTCCGTTACCTCCTCATCGGACAGTAAAGGTTCCAGCACATCAAATCCACGGATGGAACTGAAAACGGCGTTCTGAAGTTCCTCTCTCATACCCAGATCCATGAATGTTTCCGCGGCTTCTTCGTTTATCCTTCGCCATATGGCTTCCTTCAGGGAATCCTCCGAAATGTTTTCCGAGTAATCAAAGCCTTTAAGAACCCTGTCCCGGATCTTTTTCTTTATATCTTCGTTCATTCCGCATTACCTCGTACTTTAGACAGGATCCCCTGCTTTCCCGCATATTTCATCTGTCTCAGAAACTCTTCGGGTCCCGGATCATCTTCCCCCGCTTTCGGAAGAAGTATCTCATCGCTCATCTCCATGAGCCTCTGTATAGCTTCTGACATAAAAGCACACTGGAAGACCACATTTGTAAAATCTCCTGACCTTTTGCACATTTCAACCAGATCCGTCATCTCCTCGGGAGAAAACTGCCAAAGATCGGAATAGAAATCCGTTCCCCTGAAGGTAGAAACCCCATTCACCGTCCTCAGGCGTTCAAGAACTTTTCCGAAGCATTTTCTGTTCTTTCTTGCGGCGAAAAGCAACTCGCTCAAGGAAACTCCCCCTTCCTCATTTCTTCCGAAGGCTCCGAAAGGATCCCAGTTTATGAGGAGTGTCCGCCCCTGCTCAGCCAGTTCCTCAGCCAATTTTGCCGCTCCTGCCCTTGCAGCGGCATTGGAAGAAGGCGAAAACACGGTGCGGATGTTGTTCTTCACAAAACCGTGCTTAAGAGACGGCAGGACGTGCTGCAGTAGAGCCGAGGCTCTCAAAAACTTAAAATGGATCTCTTCATTTTCATCCTCTGCCTTTTCTTTGTCATCGCAAAGAAAACACACCCTCGTTCTTGAATTGTAAGTTTTTAAATGATTGGGATCGTCTGTCAGAAGAATTGACATTTCGCCTGATCTAAAGAATTCTTCGAGTTCTGAATTGTCGTGAAAACATATGCCCCCGTAACCGACATCGCGGCGGGAATTAATGTACGCGGCCAGTCGTTCCGCATACTCCCCCGGGGACGCGAAAATACCTATCAGCGTCTCCATGTTACCCCCAAAAGTTTTTGATGGGTAAATCATAAAGCCCCGAAAGTCTTTTGTCAACGGGGTTTCGCCATTTTTTCGTTTTTCGGCGATCTGAACAAAAAAGAGCTGCGTTTCTGTACAACATGCACAAGAAAACGCAGCCTGAGATCATCAAAAATGATGTTCTGTTTATGCTTTCTTTATAATTACTTTTCTTCGGCCAATTTTCTTCCCATGAGAACGCCCATGGAAGATGCCATCATAAGTCCTCTGGTCCAGCCGCTGGAATCGCCCAGGCAGTAAAGTCCCTTAACGTTTGTGGTAAGATCGGGCTCCATCTTTACCTTGTTGGAGTAGAACTTGAGCTCGGGGCTGTAAAGCAGGGTCTCGGTGGATGCAAAACCGGGAACTACTTCGTCCATAGCCTGGATGAAGTTGATGATGTTGGTCATGGCACGATAAGGCATAGCAGCGGTGATATCGCCCGCAACCGCATCAGGCAGTGTGGGACGTACGTTGGAGAAGGAAAGTTCCTTTTCCCAGGTGCGCTTACCGCAAAGGATGTCTCCGAAACGCTGAACAAGGATCTGTCCGTTTGCCAGCATGTTTGTAAGTTCTCCCACCTTCTGAGCATATTCGATGGGCTTGTTGAAAGGTACGGAGAAGTTATGGGAGCAAAGGATGGACAGGTTGGTGTTCTGTGACTTTAACTCCTTGTAGCTGTGTCCGTTAACCACGGCAAGGTTGTTGTCGTAGTTCTCCTGGCTTACAAAACCGCCGGGGTTCTGACAGAATGTGCGGACCTTGTTCTTGAAAGGAAGAGGATAGCCCACGAGCTTGGACTCGTAAAGAACATCGTTAACTTCCTCCATTACTTCGTTTCTGACTTCCACTCTTACACCGATGTCAACTGTACCGGGCTTGTGAGCGATGTCGTACTTCGCGCAGAGTTTTTCCAGCCACTCGGCCCCTCTTCTGCCTGTAGCGATGACAACGTTCTCTGCCTTGTATTCCTTGCTTCCGTCGCTCTCTTCCAGTCTGACGCCCTTAACCACGCCGTCATCTATCAGAAGGTCTTCACAGGATTTGTTGAAGATCATATCAACGCCATGATCCTGGAGATAGTGCTCGATGTCGGTGTAAAGCTGCTGAGCCTTTTCTGTTCCCAGATGGCGGATGGGGCAGTCTACCAGTTTAAGTCCTGCCTTGATGGCTCTTCTTCTGATCTCCTTCACCTTCTCGGGATTGCTGACGCCTTCAACGTGTGTGTCCGCGCCGAAATCAAGGTAGATGGAGTCGGTGTAATCTATGAGATCCTGAGCGTTCTGAGGTCCGATGAGAGTAGGGAAATCACCGCCAACTTCATAGGAAAGGGAAAGCTTCCCGTCAGAAAATGCACCTGCTCCGGAAAAACCTGTGGTGATGTTGCAGGGTTTGCAGTTTACGCAGTGACCGATCTTTGCTTTGGGGCAGCTTCTCTTTTCGATGGGCTGGCCTTTTTCTATCATAAGGATCTTTTTCTTGCTTCCGCGTTTGATCATCTCATATGCGGTGAAGATACCCGCAGGTCCCGCACCGACAATAATCACATCATAGTTCATATTCAATCTCCTCTTGAATAATAGTGAACGGATCATATGCGTCATAAGCACAGCCGATCCGACACTTCATTATATCTTATTAAAGGTTCGTTGTAAAGGAGAAGGAAGGTCAATGGTTCATCCGTCTTCCGGAAACGACGCCTCCACTTCTTTTATCATGATCTCATTTCCCGTAACAAGATAGGTGTGACCGCTGCCGCAGTTGGGACAGGTTTTTCCGTATTTCACGGTCTCATATTCCTGCTTGCAATCCTTGCAAAAAGTGACCGCTTTGATTGTCTCAAGCTTGATGCCGGCGTCCTTAAGGGCTCCTTCTTCTTTTTTAACAGCCCACTTCCAACAATCTTCGAAATAATAAGGGATAACTGTTGAGACCTCACCGATCTCAACAGTTACCGAATTTATCTTTTCAAGTCTTTGTTCTTTTGCAATTTCATTGATCTCTCCGATGCAATGAAAAACAACTCCCAGTTCGTGCATTATTCCTGATCCTTTGGTTTGGTGAATACGATCTTTGCAGCGCGTTTAGCCATGTAAGGAAGAAGCGTTCCGAACTTGTCTTCCGCAACAACCATCTTGGATGCTTCCGGATGATCTCTGTGGAGATGGATGGCATCAAACTTACACTTGGTGGTGCATATGCCACAACCTATGCAGCGGTTCGCATCCACAACTGTGGCGCCACAACCCAGACAACGCGCGGTCTCAGCCTTAACCTGTTCTTCCGTAAGGGTTCCGTGGAAATCTCTGAAGCCCTTCTTATCGATGGTTGTATCGTCTTCTGCTTCCTGTCTTCCCGCTGTATCGTAGGAAGGGATGGTGAGGTCGTTCTTGTCCAGTTCCTTGAACTGTCTTCTGTTGCGCCCGATGGTCATATGACCGTTCTGAACGAAACGATGGAGGGATTCCGCTGCCTCGTGGCCCTGAGCGATGGCATCGATGGCGAAGCGGGGACCTGTGAACACATCGCCGCCCACGAAGATGTCTTCTTCAGCGGTCTGGTAGGTGAGAGGATCCGCAACAGGACCGTTTCCGCGACCAAACTCAACCTTTGTGCCCTTAAGAAGATCCTTCCATACGATGCTCTGACCGATGGCATATATGAGCTTGGAAGCTGCGATCTCAACAGTATCATTCTCATCATAAACAGGTGAGAATCGATGGTTCTCGTCGAATACTCTGGTGCACTTCTTGAAGACAACGCTCTTTACAGCGCCCTTTTCGTCTTTCTTAACTTCCATGGGACCATAACCGCAAAGGATCTCGACTCCGTCTTCTCTTGCCTCGTCAATTTCTTCTCTGCTTGCGGGCATGATGTCTTCGGTTTCAAGGCAGACCATGGTGACCTTCTTTGCGCCGCTCCTCTTGGAAACACGGGTAGCATCGATGGCAACGTTTCCGCCTCCGATGACCACGGTCTCGTCCGTAAACTTGAGTTTTCCTGTGTTGGCATCCTTAAGGAATTCAACAGCGGTAAGGGTGTTCTTTGCATCCTCTCCGGGAACTCCGGGAAGACGTCCGCCCTGGCAGCCGATGGCAACATAGAATGCCTTGTAGCCCTCTTTACGGAGGGATTCTATGGTAACATCCTTACCCACTTCCACGTTGGTCTTGATCTCAACGCCCATCTCTCTCATTACATCGATCTCGGCTTCGATCACGTCCTTTTCGAGTTTGTAGGAAGGAATGCCGTAGCGGAGCATACCGCCGGCATATTCGTTCTTTTCAAATACTGTAGGATAATAGCCCTTCTGTGCAAGATAGAAGGCTGCGGAAAGTCCTGCGGGACCGCCGCCGATGATGGCGATCTTCTCTTTCCATCTTCCGCGGTTGGAAGCCACTACTATCTCGGGGATATATCTTGTTTCGCTGTTCATGTCACGAGCTGCAAGGAATTTCTTTACAGCATCGATGGAAACTGCCTGATCCACAGTGCCTCTTGTACAAGCATCTTCGCAGCGCTTATTGCACACACGGCCGCAGACTGCGGGGAAGGGATTTTCCTTCTTTATGAGAGCAAGAGCCTCTGTATATTTGCCCTGAGCGGCAAGTTTTAAATAGCCCTGAACTGCAATGTGGGCAGGGCAGGCTGTCTTACAGGGTGCGGTACCGGTCTCGTGAACGTTGATCCTGTTCTTGTCGCGGTAGTCCTCGTCCCACTTGTCCTTGCCCCATTTTCTTGCATCGGGCAAAGGTTGCTTGGGATACTTTACCTCGGTACCGTCTGCTTTACAGAGCTTCTGACCGAGTTTCAGAGCACCTGCGGGACAATATTCCACGCACTGACCGCAGGCTACGCACTTTTCCTTTTCCACATGGGCTCTGTAAGCAGATGCTGACATGTTGGGCGTATTAAAGAGCTGGGAAGTTCTGAGAGCATTGCATATATTTACATTACAGTTACAGATGGCAAAGATCTTGTTCTCGCCGTCAATGTTGGTGATCTGGTGAACAAAGCCGTTGTCTTCCGCTCTCTTAAGGATCTCCATGGCCTGATCGTAGGTGATGTCATATCCTCTTCCGGTTTCGCGGCAATAGTCCGCCATATCGCCCACGCCTATGCACCAGCCTTCGTAATCGTCTGCACAGCCTTCGCAGAGTTTCTTACGGCCGTAACGGCAGGAGCATATGGAGGCACCCAAATGTCCTTCGTAACGTTTCAGCCAGTAGGAAATGTGCTCGATGTCGGCAGTGGTGTTTTCCATGCTGATGGCCTGCTCAACGGGGATAACGTGCATACCTATGCCCGAACCTCCCGGAGGAACCATGGCTGTGATCTTTTCAAGGGGCAGGAAGGTCATTCTCTCAAAGAACATGGCAAGTTCCGGATGCCGGTCCATGAGTCCCTTGTTCATATTTGTATATTCCGCCGAACCGGGCACGAAAAGCGGGATCCAGTAGAAACGGTCCTCGGGATTGTAAGTAGTTCCGGGGATGGGGCCGTCCTTGGTGTACCTGTCACCATAGTCATATTCGAACATACCGAGCTGTGCAAGGAGATTAAGAAGCTCGTCCTGCTTCTCCTTTTCCTTGAGTCCCGTGTCAGCCATCATTTCAAGCATTTCGGGGTAGGAATATTTTTTCCTTACCTTCATGGAAAGCATGAGATCGATGGCCTTGTCGGACATATCCTTGGGGATCTCATCCTCGAAGATGCAGGCAAAGCCCCAGTACTCGGGGTCTTCGGTCTTCACTCCCTTGATCTTTGCGGGGATACGGTCGGTGATCTTTCTCACCAGTTTAAGTAATTTCGGGTTGGGGTTTTCATCGTGCATATGCTTAGGTGTGTATTTGGTGCTCATCTCAGGCATATCAGCTGTTCCTCCATTCTTTTATCTGACGACTGATCCAGTCGGCTACATTTTCAATTCCTTCACCTGTTTTCGCGCATATGGGGATGATCTCAGCCTTGGGATTTCTCATATGCACATATTCTTTGCATTTTTCAAGATCAAAATCAAAATAGGGCATAACATCGATCTTGTTCACGATCACAAGATCGCAGACGGAAAACATAAGGGGATACTTAAGGGGCTTGTCGTGTCCTTCCGGAACCGAAAGGATCATGACATTAACCGCAGAGCCCGTATCGAACTCCGCAGGGCACACAAGATTACCCACATTTTCGAGGATAACAAGATCTGCCTTTGCATCACCAAGATTTTTTACTCCCTGTCTGGTCATGTCCGCATCCAGATGGCACATGCCTCCGGTATGAAGCTGGATAGTGTTGACCCCGGTAGCTTCCAGGATCTTTTTGGCATCCACGTCGGAGTCTATGTCTGCTTCCATGACAGAGATCGCAAGTTCATCCTTCAGGCGGTTTATGAGCTGTACAAGAGTGGTGGTCTTTCCGCTTCCGGGAGAAGACATGAGGTTAAGGAGAAAAGTGCCTCTCGCCTTAAGCTCTTCCCTTAGTCTGTCAGCGTCCTTATCGTTGTTTTCGAATATGCTTCTTTTTACTTCAATGATCTTAACTTTATCCATCTGCCTATCTGCCTTCCTTTTTTTCAGAAGTTTCAATCAACTTACATTATATCATATAAAGAAGTATCTGTGAACAGTAACGACTTATACTGCTCCGTTTGTTAAAAGAGTATCATTTATTGACTTTACGCCACTTTTACAATATAGTAACTTTGATTGGGCGCGCGATGCCCAAGGTTTTGTGATGCCAAAACACAGAACATCCTAAATTTGGGAGGTAAAAATGTTTTCAACCGGAAAAGGCGGAGTTCATGTTCCGCACAATAAAAACACAGCCGGTCTCCCCGCTGTACGTATGCCCGCTCCCTCCTGCGTGGTGTTGCCCACATCCATGCACATAGGAAAGCCCGCAAATCCTGTGGTAAAACCCAAGGATCACGTTAACGTGGGAACCCTGATCGCAGAAAGCACAGGGCCGGTGTCTTCACCCGTTTATTCAAGCATATCAGGCGAAGTTACCAAGATCGATACAATCCTTACCGCAGGCGGAACCTTCGTTCCTGCCATTTTTATCCAGTCCGACGGTCAGATGACCGTTGACGAGAGCATATGCCCGCCTGAGGTGAATGACTATGCGTCCTTCATCGAGGCTGTGAGGCAGAGCGGCATTGTAGGACTTGGCGGTGCAGGCTTCCCCACGGCGGTGAAGCTGGACGTAAAGGACACATCCAGGATACAGGAACTGGTGATCAATGCCGCAGAGTGCGAGCCCTACATCACCAGCGACACCCGTACCATGCTGGATGACGCCGACGACGTAAAAGCAGGTATCGAACTTTTCGAAAAATATCTGAACATCAAAAAGGTCATCATCGGGATCGAATCCAACAAGCCCGACGCCATCCGCAGGATGAAGGCTGTTTTTGCGAATGACAAAGCGGTCACCGTTGTGACCCTTCCCGGCATCTATCCTCAGGGTGCTGAGAAGATCATCATCAAGAACACCACAGGCAAGACCGTTCCTGCAGGAAAGCTGCCCATCGACGTGGGTTCATTGGTGTGCAACGTTACCACTATCGCTGCAATCGCGAGATACATTAAGACAGGCATGCCTCTTATCGAGAAGTGCGTGACTGTTGACGGAACAGCCGTTTCCGATCCCAAGAACGTCATCGTTCCCATCGGAACCAGCGTTAAGGAGCTCATCTCCTTCTGCAACATCAACGAGGACGACATTTACAAGATCCTCTTCGGCGGACCCATGATGGGCATATCCACTCCGGATCCCGAAGCCCCCATCCTCAAGAACACCAACGCCATTACGGTAATGGGTCTCAAGGAAGCCACACAGCCCAAGGCAACCCAGTGCATACACTGCGGAAAATGTGCTACCCACTGTCCCATGAACCTTACAACCTTTGCTTTCGGAAGAGCATATGAGAGAAATGATGCGGAAGAGCTCCAGCGTCTGAGAGTTGATCTCTGCGTTGAATGCGGCTGCTGCTCATTCATATGCCCCGCAAAGAGACCTCTCGTTGAGATCAACAAGCTTTCCAAGGCTATGCTCCGTGCATATCAGACCAAACAGAAGCAGATCGCTGCGGAGAAAGAAGCTCAGGAAGCAGCAGAAGCAGCAAAGGAGGCTAAAAAGGCATGAACAGACTGAATATATCGGTTTCACCGCATTTTCATGCGAAAGCCACAACCCAATCCATCATGTTGGATGTGATCATCGCACTGCTTCCCACCACCATCGCAGGCGTGTGGATCTACGGTTACCGTTCCCTTGCGGTCATTGCCACGGGCGTAGGCTTTGCCATGATCTCGGAAATGATCTTTAACGCTGTTGCAAAGAAGCCCAGGACCGTGGGGGACATGAGTGCTGTGGTTACGGGACTTTTACTTGCTATTTCGGTACATTCAAATATGCCCCTGTGGCAGGTGGCTGTGGGCGCGATCTTCGCCATCGTCATCGTCAAGGGTGTTTTCGGCGGTATCGGACAGAACTTCGCAAACCCTGCCATCACAGGACGTCTCCTTATGGCTGTGTCCTTCGGGACCATGGCGAAAGCTGCATTCCCCGTTGCGGACACCGTTTCAAAAGCAACCCCTCTTGCAGTCCTTGAAAACAGCAAGATGATCGTTGAAGGCGGTTCCTACATTCTTAAGAACTGGAAGGGTGAGATCACGGGTCAGACCGATCTTCTTTCCCTCTTCCTGGGAACAAGAGGCGGCGCCATCGGTGAATCCTGCACCGTCGCTCTTATCATCGGAGGGATTTACCTCATCGCAAGAAAAGTCATCACCTGGCATACACCCGTAAGCTTCATCCTCACGGTGTTCGTCCTTTCCCTGATCTACACAAAGGACTTTAACCTTGCTCTTGCCTACACAATGGCCGGCGGCGTGTTCATCGGAGCCATCTTCATGGCAACCGACTACGCTACAACCCCTTACAGACCGCTGGGCAAAGTGATCTTCGGCGTTTGCTGCGGTGTGATCACGGTCATCATCCGTTTCTGGGGCAACCTCCCGGAGGGCGTAAGCTTCTCGATCCTTTTCATGAACCTGCTTACACCTTACATTGACAAATGGACATCAAAGAAACCTTTTGGAGGTGAGAAGATATGAAAAAAACACTTCCGAACGTATATGTTTTAACAATCATATGCCTCGTCACCGCTCTTCTTCTTGCTGTGGTAAACAGCTTTACGCTCCCCGTCATCAAGGCTGCCGAAGAAAGAGCCGTGCAGGCTGCTCTCCGTGAAGTTCATCCCGAGGGCGGCAACTTCACAAAGCTGGATCTTGCAAACATTGACCTCTCCGGCGTCTCCACCGAGATTGCAGAGGTATATGAGGCTTCCGAAGGCGGATATGTCATCAAAGTGGTTTCTTCCGGCTATTCAACCGGTTTACAGATCATCGTTGGTATAGACAAGAACGGTAAGGTTGCAGGTGCCGAGTGCCTCGCATCCTCAGAAACCCTGGGTTATGAAAAGACCTACGGCGAATCCCTTCTGGGCGCCGACAAAGACACCATCTCAGGCATAGCAACCGTTTCGGGTGCCACAAAGACCACAACGGGCTACAAAAAAGCTGTTTCCGATGCTCTGACCGTAGCTGCCGCATTAAGTGGAAATTAGGAGGGTCCGAATGGAAAAGAACAGTAAACTTTCAATCATCACAAAGGGCTTTTTCAAGGAGAACCCCGTATTCGTACTGGTTCTCGGAACCTGCCCCACACTTGCAACAACCACAGGAGTCATCGGAGCTGTCAGCATGGGACTTGCGGCTACAGCCGTTCTCATCTGCTCCAACCTTGTGATCTCACTCCTCAGAAAACTCATTCCCGACAAGGTGCGCATCCCCTGCTACATCGTCATCATCGCAGGCTTCGTTACCATCGTTCAGATGCTGATGCATGCGTTCCTGCCGGATCTTTACGAACTGCTGGGTGTGTACCTGGCACTCATTACCGTTAACTGCATCATCCTCGGTCGTGCGGAGATGTTCGCCAGCAAGAACAGCCCTGTGGATTCCATGCTGGACGGTCTCGGAATGGGCATAGGCTTCACCATCGCCCTCTTCCTCATGGCCACCATCCGTGAAGTCTTCGGTGCGGGCGCCTTCGCAGGCATAGAGATCCCCTTCCTTAAGGATCACACCATCAGCTTCCTTGTACAGAGCCCCGGTGGTTTCCTTGTATTCGGTCTTCTCATTGCCATCGTTACACTCATTATGAACGCTCAGGGCAAGAAAGCTCCGGAGCTCGGATGTGCAGGCTGTCCCGCTGCTGCGGTATGTAATGCGGCTTCCGGAAAATGTCCCGAAAAAGAAGAAAAGAAAGGAGAGGCAGAAAATGCTTAAAGAACTTGCAATCATACTCATGACATCGGTTTTGGTCAACAACTATGTTTTAAGCCGTTTCCTCGGCATCTGCCCCTTCCTCGGTGTTTCAAAGAAACTGGATCAGGCAACGGGCATGGGCGTTGCGGTAATCTTCGTAATGTTGATGGCTACAGCCACCACCTACCCTGTTTATTATTTCATCCTTGTGCCCAATGGACTTGAGTACCTTCAGACCATCGTTTTCATCCTGGTCATCGCAGCTCTCGTTCAGTTCATAGAGATCGTACTGAAGAAATACATCCCCGGTCTTCACAAGGCTCTGGGTGTTTATCTTCCCCTCATTACAACCAACTGTGCCGTACTCGGTGTTACCATCAACAACATCACCGACGGCTACGGTTTTGTACAGTCACTGGTAAGTTCCCTCGGTTGCGGCCTCGGTTTCCTGCTTGCTATGGTCATCTTCTCAGGTGTACGTTCAAAGCTTGACGGTCCCGAGACTCCCAAGGCTTTCCGCGGACTTCCCTCAACACTCATCGCTGCTTCCATCGTTTCCCTTGCTTTCATCGGATTCGCTGGGATCATCGACAATCTTTTCGCTTAGGGAGGTAGCATATGGACGGAATTGTAATAGCGGTCATCGTTGTTTCGGTGGTCGGACTTGTATGCGGGGTTGTTCTCGCACTTGCTTCTCATTTTATGGACGTTCCGGTTGACGAGCGTTTCTCCAAAGCTCGTGAGTGTCTTCCCGGAGCCAACTGCGGGGCCTGCGGGTTTACCGGCTGCGACGGATATGCCAAGGCTCTTGCCGACGGCGAAACCACAAGCTCAAACCTCTGCGTGCCCGGCGGCGACGTGGTAGCCAAGAACCTTTCAAAAGCTCTTGGCCTCACCTTCGAAGACGTGGAAGAAAAAGTGGCTTACGTTCATTGTAACGGAAACTGCGACCGGTCCAAAGACAGAGCACATTATGACGGTATCGGCGACTGCCGTTCCGCAAACCTCATCTATGGCGGTCCCGAAGGCTGCATCTACGGCTGTCTCGGTTTCGGAGACTGTGCTCAGGCTTGTCCCGAGCAGGCCATCTGCATGGATGACGGCATCGCAAGGATCGACGTGAGAAAGTGCATCGGCTGCGGCATCTGCGTACGCACCTGCCCCAAGCACATCATTTCACTTTTGAATGTTACTTCAAAAACTGTTGTTCAATGCTCCAGCAAGGAAAAGGGCGCACTTACAAGAAAAGCCTGCATCAACGGATGCATCGGCTGCAAAAAGTGCGAACTCAACTGTCCCGAAAAGGCCATCAAAGTGGTGGACAATCTTGCTACCATCGACTACAGTCTCTGCAACGGCTGCGGCAAATGCATCGAACTTTGTCCCATCGGCTGTTTAAAGCCCGGACACTTGGAGATGAGCCACGGCGCACAGCAGGCATTATAAAAAAATGAAAGGGCGGATCACAAAACGATCCGTCCTTTTTCTCTTTCTTCCAGTTCTCTTTTATATTTCCTGTAATAATATTCGTTCATCACGGCAGATGCAGCCGCAGCCAGCACAATGAGCACAGCCACAAGCCACACCAGGGAATGATTGCTTGCCTTTACCTTTTTTTCCGCGATCCTGTCAGGACTGTTTACAACCTTTCTGTCCGCATAAAGAGCAGATGCTCTTGTATTGGCAAAGCTCTTGGTTTCTTCATCCTCCGAATAGGCAGGCTCTTTATCGACTTTTGTCACAATGATCACATCATTTGCCAGTACCTTTTCTCTCCCAAACAAAAACAACATTACGAACGTTAAAACAACAGCTGCTACCTTCTGTGCCTTCCCCCGACATTTCTTCATAATTCTCACTCTTTCTTTTTAGAAATAAAGGTTATTAAGTTTTCTGTTTAACTCAGCAGTGATAGCGTTTTTATCTTACAATAGAATAATTATTCTGTCAACTAAATTTTATTTACATTTTCCCTCATAACGCCGAGTTGTCAGAAAAAATTCTTTTTATATCACAATATATTGTATAACTTTATAAGATCACGTAAAAAAGACAATAGATATAGTTATGCGTTATGACCGACTTTTTCGGTCCAAAATTTCAGAGCATCCACCGTAGCGGATAGTTTTTCCAGATTCGTCTGGATCCTTTCAAAATCAAGTTTTTCATCCTCTGTTATCCTTCCGTCCACAGTGATCTCCACCAGACGGTTTCTCTCTTTGTTGAGTTTTTCAAGGGAATCCAGGGTCTCCAGAACGATCTGTGACAATTGATCCACCTTGACCTCTGTCATGTACTTCTTTCCTATCTCGCACTCATGAGTGCAGTAGTAGTTGCAAAGTTCAGGGGAATTGTAGCACTCACTCATGGCAAGGACCTCATCCGGACGAGCCATGGATCTCTCGTTCTCGATCTTTTCGATCCTGTCCGCAGAAACAAACTGCATGAGTTCTCCGGCTTTTTCTCTGGTGAGGTTGCATTCCTCGCGCATTTCCTGATAGATGTTCTTATTTTCTTTTACGGATTTTTTTCCCATGATAACTCCCTTTAAAATAGCTTCAAATATTGTTTAATTATATGCTATTTTAACGTGGTTGTCTACTGCTTCCTTTACTGTTCGCCACGCAGACAGAACGGTACATTGAACCTTTCGAAAAATCATTTTCATCGGTTCAATGTACCGCTCTTTTTGTGAACAGTAAACTTTGTTTATGCCAACTTGTAGTTCTCCGCCTGAGCGTTGAAGAGCTTGTAGTAGAGACTGTCCGTCTTCTTCATGAGGTTGTCGTGGGTGTCGAAATCCGCAACCGTTCCGCCGTCGATGATGAGGATCCTGTCACAGAAGCGGGATGAGCTCATACGGTGGGAAATGTAGAAGGCAGTCTTGTCTTCCACAAGGCTGTTGAACTTCTCGTAGATCTCGGCTTCGGCGATGGGATCCAGAGCGGAAGCGGGTTCGTCAAGGATGACCATACCTGCATCCTTCTTATAAAGAGCCCGGGCGATGGCGATCTTCTGGCCCTGGCCGCCGGACATCTCTATGCCTTCTTCATCGTATTCCTTACCGAAGCGGCTCTCTATGCCTTTATCCAGCTCGTTGATCTTCTCGCGGAGGCCCACTTCGTCGATGAGCCTGTTGATCTTCTTAATGTCATCTCCCTCGGGAACGCAGGAAATGTTCTCACGGATGGAGAAGTTGAAAATGCTGTAATCCTGGAACACGGCGGAGATCTTTGCCATGTAGCTGCTGTAGTCGTAGTCCTGTATATTTTTGCCGTTCACGAGGATCTCTCCGGAATCGGGCTTAAACATACGGCAGATGAGCTTTACGAGAGTGGATTTGCCCGCTCCGTTGAGGCCCACCACGGAGATCTTCTGTCCGCGGTTAACGGCGAAGGATATGTTCTTAAGAACGGGCTTTTCTGCCTTGGGATAGGTGAAGGTCACGTCTTTGAACTCGATGGTCTCGATCTCTCCCTCGAACTTTTCCTTGTTCTTCTCCTTCACTTCCTCGGGAATGGTCATAAACTCAAGATAGGGCTTCAAGAACGCAGTTTCCTGGAAGAGGTTGACCACGCCCGCTCCCGCCTTGCCCAGAGAAAGGGTGACGGTAACGGCGGATGTAACGTACATGGTGAGATCGCCTAAGGAAAGAAGCTTGCCGAATCTCTCGGAAACAGTCCTTATGCCTACGTAGATATATGCAAACACGCCCACCATTACGGAAACGACGCTCATAAGGCCTGTAGACACTCCCACACGTCTGAACATCTTGGCAAAGTTGGTGCATATGTCATCGTTGGTCTTTCCGATGGTCCCGGTGATGAGAGGCTCTATGCCGTAAAGACGGATCTCCTTCTGGGCATCCTTTCCCATGGCCAGGTTAAAATAGTAACCGAAGCGGCGGTTGATTGGGATCAGATTGGACTGGAACCATATCATGGTCTTGGAGATAAGAGCGTAACATGCCAGCATCAACACGAAGCCGATAACAAGACCAATGATGAGTACGGGTCCAAGAGTGGCCATTACCGCCAGAAGTCCCAGAAGAGTCGAAATGTTACTAAGCGTATCGGCAGTAGCTTCTATAGTCTGCTCGATGGCATTCTGGTTGTTTATGGCGAAAACCGCCCTTTCCTTAAGGTCCAGATAATAGGGATCTTCAAGGTAGGAGTAGCTGATGTTCATGATCTTCTTGCTCATGGCTCTTCTCATGTACATAGCCACTTTTTCGCGCTTCACGTGCACATACCTGTCGATAATGTTGGTGATAAGCTGCATGCCCACCACGTTGGCAACGATGAGACCTACGTAAAGGAGCAGCACATTTTTGTCCCTTGCTCCCAACAGCTCGTCGATGAGGAGTTTGGGGAGGTAAACATTCAGGATCATCTCTCCTGCTTTAAGAAGTGCCCTGAATATCATCACCAGCATATATCCCGGAGCAGTCTTCCAGGCAAGTTTCAGGAAATGTATCAACTGTTTCATACAGCCACCTCGCATTCTTTCATTTCAGCCTGCTCTTCCGCATCGGCATTGGGATTCTCGCGGTAGTACTTACCCTGTACCACAAACATATTGTAGTACTCGCCCTTTTTCTCCATGAGTTCCTCATGGGTTCCGTATTCCCTGACACCTGTATTGTCGAACAGAGCGATCTTGTCACAGAAACGTGTGCTGGCAAGGCGGTGGGAAACGTATATGGCTGTCTTTCCCTTTACAAGATCCGCAAAGCTTTCATAGATCTCTGCCTCAGCCAATGCATCCAGAGCTGCCGTAGGCTCGTCCATGATGACCATGGGCGCATCCTTGTAAAGTGCCCTTGCAATGGCCAGTTTCTGTCTTTCACCGCCGGAGAAGTCCGTTCCGTTCTCGTCGATGACCTTAAGCATCATCTGATCGAGGCCGCGATCGAGAGCCTCAAGTTTTTTGCCCAGTCCCACCTTCGTAAGGACTTCCTTCACCTTTTCGTCATTCACCTTCTCCCCATTCACACCGCAGGTCACGTTGTCGCGAAGGGAAAAGGCAAGGATGTTGAAATCCTGGAAAACGGTGGAGTAAAGGGAGTAGAGATTCTCTTTTTTGATCTCGTTTATGTCTGTTCCGTTTATATAGATGTGCCCTTCATTGGGGGCGTAAAGGCCGCAGATCAGCTTTACAAGGGTTGATTTACCCGCTCCGTTCACACCCACCACTGCCAGGCGCTCGCCCTTGTGAATGGTGAAAGAGAAATCTTTAAACACGTCTTTTTCCGTGTTGGGATAGCGGAAGGTCACGTGATCGAAAACGATCTCCACGGAGTCGGAAGCGTCAACCTCCTTGTCTCCCTCGCTGATGAGGTCGTCGTCGATCATCTTGAAGTAGTCATCCACATACTGTCCTTCGTTCCTTATGAAGGTCACGTCCTTCCCCAGGTCTATCATGGCCGTGAGAAGGGTGGTGATGAGAGCGATGTACATGGTGAAATCACTGATGGGCATTCCGTTATATGCCTTATATGCAAGTAAGCCGTACATGGCAACGTTTGTGACGAGCAGGGTGAAAAGGCTCAGGAACCCGAGAGCGAACCTTCTGTTCTCGATCATGGCCTTGATGCCCGAATATGCACGGATCTCAGTCTTGTAGTTCTTCATGATCCTGTCACGGAGATTGAAGATCCTGATGTCCTTACCGAAGCGGAAATCGGCGGAGGTCTTCTCGTAGTAGCCCACTTTTCTGCCGGCCTTTGCCAGATCTTCCTTACGTGCATATTCATAGTCGTGTGCCTTGGCTGCCACAAACATGGTGGCTGCCACATGAAGGATGAGTGCCACGACAATGATGGGATTCAGGCTTACGCCCAGAGCGATCATACCCACAAGAGCAATGATCTTGGCCGGGAAACGCATGAGCTTTCCATAGACGCCCTCTACACCGTCGGAGTTGTTGTTGCAGGCGCTCATGGCCTTATCGTATTTTTCGAAGAACTTGGCATCCTCCGCATATTTGTAATCCATCTTCTGGATCTTTTCGCTCTGGCGCCTCAGGTACTCCATCCTGACGGTCATCACTTCTCCTGTCAAAAGGTTTTCCATAAACTCCGCAAGAAAAGCCAAAACGCCGGCAATTGCGAGATAGATGGCCATGGAGATCACCAGATTCCTGATCACATCGTCTCCGCCCTTTTCCAGCGTCCCTATGGCAACCTTCGGTAAAAATATGCTGCAAAAGGGATTCACACCCAGCGCCACAGTAGCTATGGCCGCATAGACGAACAATTTGGGATAGTAGCTTTTGAGTACGGAAAGCATGCGTTTTACGGTTTTCAGCGTGCTGTACTCTTTTTTCTTTTTCTTTTCTTTTTCCATAATGCCCCCTTGATCTGTGATTCTTTGTTTGGGGTTTTGGATCGTGGGGACGGTCCAAAGCCCCGTCAAAGTTCATGTTGGCAGTTTAGCACAGTAAATCCCCAAAGACAACCCAAAAGAACCAAGTGGTAACAAAAAGAGACCAAATGGTTGGATTTGGTCTCTAATGAATAAATATCGATATTAAAGTTTAGCATCCGGCAACGGAAACATCCTTTAAGAGGATGGCCTTGGGACCGGAGATGGTGGTGGTCTCCTGACGCTCTTTGGAAAGTCTTATGGACTTCTGAGCTTCGATGATGGAGCCGTTTACGGAACCGCCGGTAACGGGAACGATCTTCTCGCCGTCGTTGTAGTAAGCAAGACGGATCTCGCCTCTGAAGCAGCCCACAACAGGGTCAAGCTGGAAGTCGGAGAAGTTTACGATGTAAAGGCCTTTCTGCTTCTTCATGTCCTCAAAGCTCATGTCGCCGCTCGCGATCCTGTACTTGCTGTAAGCGCCCACAGCAGGGACATTAAGATAGCGGCAGAAACGAAGCGCACCCTGGTAGGTCTTCATTACGCCCTTCTCAATTCCGGAACGCTCGATCATCTTGATACCGTCGCCGTTAAAGGGCGCAACGGGAAGCAGATCCATGGTGATCCTGTCACCTGAGATCTCTTCTTCCTTGCCCTGAACAAAACTTCCCACTTTATTCTCAAAGTAGCCTGCAAAATTGTAGAAAGCGTCGGTCTGAACAAGGTAGTAGTTCAGAACTTCTTCTGCGTACCGGTTGGGAAGAACGATGTCTGCTTTTCCGTTCACGGGATTTGCCACAGCAACGCTCCTGTCTCTTGTCATTGCGAGGGTTTCTTTCACCTTCTCGGCCAGCTGCTCGCACTCAAGGTTGTCGTAGTCGAAGCTTGCATAGGTCTCAACGTCTTCGGGAGTCTTGCACTGGCAGACATATTCACCGTTCACGCCGTACTGGATCCAGGCTACATCAACACCGTTGCCGGTCATGACTCTGGACTTGTGCTTTGTAAGGAAGAGCTCTGCGGAATTGATGAAGGTGTTGCTGTCGGTGTCGTTTCTGTAAAGAGCTTCTACCATCTTGCCAAGTGCTTCATCCACAGGGATGTCTGCGATGTTGCTCTCAACTTCCACAACGTCGCTCACAAGCTTTTCAGCAAGATCATATGCCTTGTTGGTAACAAAGCCTGCAGACATGAAAGCCTTTTTAATCTTTGAGTCGATGATCTCTTCGCTCATGGAAGGCTCAACGGAGAAGTTGGCATCACCCAGGAACTTAACGCCGTCTTTTTCAAATTCCCTGTAAACCGTAACCGAAACAGTCTCGGTGTTGGCGATCCTTCTGGTGTCCAGCTTTTTCTTAACGAAGAAGACTTCCGTGGACTCCGTAACGGTGTCGCGGAGTCTGTATATGCTTACATTGTTGTTCTTTAATGCTTTTAAGATTCTGTCTATCATGTGTTCCACCCCCTAGCCTAACCTGATCTGAGCCTTGATGTAGGGACCGCCGTCGGAAACCTTGACGAATTCCTTGTAGCCCTTACCGCAAGCGCCTGAGCCGCCAAGTTCAACGGTGTCGCTCATCATGGAGATGGATTCGAGAAGATCCGGAACATAGCCCGACAGGATGCAGGGTGAGAACACCTTGCCTGTGAGCTTGCCGTCCTTTATCTCACGCGCCATGTCCACCATCATCTGTATGCCCCAGTTCTTGGGATCCTCCATACCCGAAGAAGGATTTTCGAGAAGGAAGCCGTAATCCACGGAAGCGATCATATCTTCGACCTTGTCCTTGCCTGCCTCGAAGTAGGTGTTGGTCATTCTTGTATAGGCTTTTCTCTTGTAAGATTCACGCTTTCCGTTTCCTGTGGGCTCGGTTCCGAGGTACATAGCCGACTGTGCGTCAGACATACCCGTCTTCAGAATGCCCTTGTCGATGATGACTGTGTCTGTTGCAAGAACTCCTTCGTCATCAAAGAAATAGGTGCCTGTCTGAGAAACCGCATTGCCGCTGTCATGCATGGTAACAAGGTCGGATGCAACACGCTTTCCGATGTACTGCTGCGCGATGGCTCTGTCCTTAACAAACATATCCATCTCAGCGCCGTGACCGAATGCTTCATGTACGATCATGCCGGTAACGTGAGGGTTGCATACGCAGGTGTAGGTTCCGGGAACGATCTGCTCTGCGGAAAGAAGCTCGATAACAACTTCGCTTGCTTTTTTGACGCCCTTCTGCATCTCGTCCATGATCTCAAAACCGCAACGGCCGGAGAAGGGATAGTAGTTGTTACGAACAGTTTCGCCTTCTTTGGCAGCGATGGTGAGATAGGCCTCTACCCACATGTTAGTCTGGATCATATCCTTGTTCTTCGAAAGGAAGAGCTTTGTGTACTTCTGATAATTGATGCGCGCCGCAGCATTGATGATCCTCTTATCTGTTGCAAGAAGCGCATCCTTGAGTTCCGTAAGTTTTGCGATGATCTTGTCATCACCCATCTCCCAAGGAGCGATCTCGTATTCGCTGCTGTCGGAGAAGGTGCAGGGTTCATCAGTCATCTGCTTGTACTCGCAGAGGGAAAGACCACCCTTTGCCACGTTCTTAAGGCTCATGGCCTCTTCAAGTTTTTTAAGGATCTCCGGGATCATCTCCTCGGATACATCATTAAACGAGTACTCTCCGTAAGCATTTCCGTCATATGCCTTGATGACAAAGCCGCAGTTTGCATATCTCGGTATCTCTGCAATGGACACGCCGGTCTTGCTCGAAGAATACATGTTTCCCATGGAATCCACCGCAAGAATGGACGCATAGGGATACTTTGCCAAAACCGCATCAAGAAGCTTTTTTAAAACAGGCTTGATGGCAAGAATGTATTCACTGTGTTTCAGTTTTTTCATGGTAACTCCTTTCATTCCTGTAGTCCGATACTGCACCGGAGCAACAAGACCCAATAGTGGCACAAGTATATCACAGTATCGGGGTTATAACAAGAAGAACAGAAGTCAACGCTATCACATTTTCTTCCTCATTCAAGATAGGCTTTTATCATCTGTTTTACTTTCTCATATGTTCCTTCACCATATAAAGCATCCATTTCGCCACAAGCACTGTTTCCCTGTTCATCTTTTGATCCTGTTACCATAAAGATGAACTCCGCCACGGAGCAGAGTCTCTCTTTTCCTTCAAGGCGGTTGAACTCTTCTTTTGCGTTTTCCGGTATGGAAGCCCTCAAAATAAAGTCATCCCAGACTTTAAGGAGCTCATCCATCTTTTCCTTCATCAATTCGGAATGGATGTCCTCATCAAGATATGCCCCCATAAACATGAACAGAACAGACGGTTCTACGGAAGACCTTACTCTTTCCATTTCTTCAGGTTCCATATACATCAGGGTCGAACTCAAGTGTTTATGCCAATCGGCTAAAGAACGCTCGCCTGAATAGTACTTTCCTTTGCTCTTCAGATATTCGCCAAGTTCTCGGATCTTATCCTCAAAACATGTACTGCTATAATTCAAAACTTCCAGCGACCTAATGGTTGTATCCAGTTCTTCTCTTTGCTTCTTTAAGCGTTCGATCATGATACCGTAATTTTCTCTCAGTATCTGCACATTGTCTCCCTCAGCCTCGTCCAGGATCTTCTTGATCTCCGTTCTTTTGTACCCGGCCATATTGAAGGAGCATATGAGTTTTGCCTTCTGTAAAGCCTTACTGTCGTACAGCCAGTAACCTCCTTCCGTCTTTGACGTAGGTTGAAGCAACTCCATCCTGTCATATTCCTGAAGGGCCTTTCTGGATAATCCTGTAATTTTACTTACTTCACTGAGTTTCCAATTTTTCTCTTCCATGAGTAACCTCCTCAAAATTCAACTGTTATTGTATTCCCCAATTGGTTTTTTGTAACTGCACTGTGCATATAAATAATAAACCTGCTCCCAAGGAGCAGGTCAATAGGTAATTATTATTTTTTAGCACTTTTTTGAAACAGGAAGTCTCAAGAGGAAATCCAGGATGTGTACAGCGCACTGTTCAAGTTCTGCTCTGGTGAGCTTGCCCTCTTCCAGTGACTTTTCAAGGTTGTCGCCTCTCTCGTTGGTCTCGGCGGTTCCTATGTCAACACACATGTAAATGTCATTTTGGGCACGTACCATTGATCTTACGTCGGTAAGGTTGTGTTCAAAGCCGCCCTCCACAACGTCATTCAGCCTTGCCCACCAGTCGGTCATGACCATTCCGTCAAAGCCCCAGTCTCTTCGGAGTATAGTCTCCGTAAGATCGTAGAAAGCGGATGTGTGATGTCCGTTCACCATGTTGTAGGAAGTCATTACGGAATGAGCATTTCCTTCCCTGACAGCGATCTCGAAACCTTTTAAGTAGATCTCTCTGAGTGCTCTTTCGGAGATAACGTTGTTCTCGTTGAATCTGCCCACCTCCTGGGAGTTTGCGCAGAAATGCTTGATGACAGCCTCATGTCCCGTGGAAGCGATGGTCTTTACCGCTGCCGCTGCCATCTTACCCGTGAGATAAGGATCCTCGGAGAAATACTCAAAATTTCTTCCGCAAAGGGGATGACGGTGGATGTTCATTCCGGGTCCCAGAAGAACGTCGATGTCATTTTCTTCCATTTCTTTACCGATGCCCTTGTAGAGCTCGTCCACAAGATCAAGATCCCAGGTGCAGGCCAAAGACACAGCGGAAGGGATCTGGGTCGCATACATTCCCTTCTTCATATGGATACCGCTGGGTCCGTCGGCGCAGCAGCCGATGGGAACACCCGCAGCACGCAGGTTTCTTGTAAGGCCGCCGAAAGCAGAGGCTGTGCCCGGCGTAACATAGGGATTTTCAACACCTTCACCGCGAACAAGGCAGGTGAGTTCCTTCGTTTCAAGGTTTGAAACAAAGTCTTCCACTGTTGCTCTGCCTTCCACAACATCCTTAAAAGTGCATTTCTTTCCTTTATTAAGTTCCCTGGGAAGTCTTTCTTCTATTCTCTTTGCAAGATCCACGGTCTTAAGAGGCGCATTTTCATATATGCCGCCGTTGTCCGTAGCCTTAAGGCGCACGAAACGCTCTGTGGGAGCCATGGCTTCCTCGCACTGTCTCACAACAACGGTATCAGCCAATTTAAGCACGTTGTCGCCGAAAGATGCTTCTCTGGCGCTTCTCACATCGAAACCTGCAAAGATCTCATATGCACCCTTTTCAAGGACGAAGCAGCTCTTGTGTCCCGTGATACCCGAGTCATCGTAAGAAGCCATATCATTCTTTTTGAAGGTTACAGTAACCTTCTCTTCTTCGCCGGGCTCAAGAACCTTGGTCTTTTTGAAACCGATGAGTTCACGCTCCGGACGTCCCAGCTTTCCCTTGGGAGCCGAGAAATAAACCTGGAACACCTGTGCTCCCGCGCGTTTTCCCGTGTTCTTCACGGTTCCTGTCACGCTGATCTCATCATTTCCTTCCGCTTTGAGGTCGGAAAGGGTGAAATCCGTGTAGGAAAGTCCGAAACCGAAGGGATAGAGAACCGCCTTGGGATTAAAGGTCTCGAAGTAGCGGTAGCCCACGTATATGTCTTCTTCATAGAAATTCTCTTTGGGGTCTCCGAAGTTTTTGTCAGCGATGTTGTCGCTAAGGCGGGCGGAAATGGTGTCTGCCAGATGACCGGAAGGATTGACCTTTCCCACAAGTACATCCGCAAGTCCCATGCCGCCTTCCGTTCCGCCTGTCCATGCATAAAGAACGGCGTCGATCCTGCCGTGGCACCACGCTTCGTCGATCCAGGAAAGATCCATGATGTGAGAGCAATTGAAAACAAGCCCCACATGGGCAAAATCCTTGGTAACAAGACCGATGAGGCGCTTTTCCTCGGTTGTGAGCCTGTAGCTTCCGGGCTCGTTCAGCACCTCTTTTTCTTCTCCCGCACGTCTGGAAATGAAAACGAGAGCCTTGTTGTTCTTCTTTGCAGCCCCGGCGATCTCATCCTCCGTAAAGCGCTTCTCTTCCTGAATGCGTGCTTCGGAAGCAAACTTTCCTTCTTTGCCGTTGTCGAAGGGATGATCCTTGATCCAGTCAAGGTAAACCCTCTCAAGATCCGTATCTATCCCCTTAAATGCGTCATCCCTTAAGCCGTCCGCAACAGAAGGAGTCTCCCTCACATTTACGTTACCGCCGGAACCTGTTCCGCACTTGGTGTATTCATATCCGCCTCTTCCGAAAAGGGCTGTCTTGTCGTCAGCCTTAAGGGGCAAAAAATCGTTGTAGTTTCTGAGTAATACGGCTGAATCCGCCGCTGCCTTTCTGCATAAAGGCTTTAATTCTTCCAATGCTTCACCTTTCATAAGTAACCTCGATAAATGTTGATCCGCGGGAATCCCCGCAATTTATAAAACCCGCATAAGTATATCATACTTGTGCGGGTTAGTCTGCCTTTATTTATTCTTTTTTTGACTAATAATTGCTTATCTGTACTTGTTCAGCTGATTTGCCGTCTCGATGACCTTATTGTTGGTTTCTTTTGCTCTCATAGCCTCTTCCTCGTTGTTGATGGCAATGGAAGTAACGTTCTCACTGCCTGCGGCGATCTCTTCACTGGAAGCGGAGAGATGAGCGATACTGTCAACGATCTCAAGGTTTGCGCTCTTAAGGTTCGCGATGTTTCCTGTGATAGTCTTAACGTTGTCCTCAAGAATCTGCATCTTTTCGCCGGTTTCCGTGAAGTTCTCGTTAACCATTTCAATGAGCTGAGTCTGCTCGCCTGTAGCTTCAACCGATTCGTTGATAGAGTCCGAAACCAGACGCGACTTTTCAGTCAGGTTTTCGATCATTTCGCCGATCCTGTTGGTGGCTGCCTTGGTCTGCTCGGAAAGAAGTCTGATCTGCTCAGCGACTACCGCGAAGCCTCTGCCCGCTTCACCTGCTCTTGCACTTTCGATGGAAGCGTTAAGGGCAAGAAGGTTTGTCTGGTTGGAAATGGAAAGGATGGTGTCCGCAAAATTTCTCATTTCCTGCATATTATTAACGAGCTCGCCCATTTCGGTAACTACCTTGTTGGTAACTCCCTCAATGACAACGGTGCTTTCTTTAAGCTTTTCA
>JAILRC010000082.1 GCA_024698485.1 Lachnospiraceae bacterium
TTCACTTTATCTGCGCCGCATACAGCTCGTAGTAGGCACCCTTCTTCTCCATCAGTTCCTCGTGCTTACCCTTTTCGACTATACGCCCGTCATTTACAACGATGATCTCGTCCGCATGCTGGATGGTGGAAAGGCGGTGGGCGATGATGAAGCAGGTCTTGTTTTCCATGAGTTTTTCCATGGCGGCCTGGATCTTCTTTTCCGTTCGGGTGTCCACGTTGGATGTGGCTTCGTCCAGGATCAGCATGGAAGCATCGTTCAGCATTGCTCTTGCAATGGTGAGGAGCTGCTTCTGCCCCTTCGATATGTTCACGCCGTCTTCTGTGAGGACGGTGTCGTAGCCCTGCGGCTGTCTCATGATGAAGGAATGGATCCTGGCTGTCTTGGCTGCATTCACAACCTCTTCCATGGTGGCATTCTTCTTGCCGTATGCGATGTTTTCGAATATGGTGCCGCCGAAGACCCAGGTGTCCTGAAGCACCATGGCAAAGCTGCCGCGAAGAGACTTTCGTGTGACTGTGTTGTTCTCATGTCCGTCGATCATGATCTTTCCGCTCACGGGATCGTAGAAGCTCATGAGAAGGTTTATGAGTGTGGTCTTTCCCGCTCCCGTAGGTCCCACAACGGCGATGAGTTTGCCGTGGCCTGCTTCAAGAGAGAAATCCCTGAGGATGATCTTCTCGGGATCATATCCGAAATCCACATTTTCAATCTTTACATCACCTTTCACATCGGTGATCTCAAGTGCATCCGCCACATCTGCAGGTTCATTGTCTTCGGAAAGGATCCTGTTGACTCTTTCCGCAGCCGCGAGGGCGGACTGAAGCTCTCCGAAGATGTTGGCTGCCTCGTTGATGGGTCCCGAGAACTTTCTCGAATAAAGGACAAAGGACGAAACATCGCCCAAGGACATGGTACCGAAAAAGAAAAGCAAAGCTCCGAAAACCGTCACAAGGCACATGGACAGGTTGTTTATGAAGTTCACTGTGGGGCCTATGGCAGCGTTCAGATAGTCCGCGTTGTAATAGGCTTCCGTAGCCTCCACATTAACGTCTGAGAATCTGCCCGTGTAAACATCTTCGCAGGCGTAGCCCTGAATGACTCTCTGCCCTCCCACCGTCTCTTCCACATAGCCGTTCATTTTTCCGAGCTTCGCGGAGCGCAAAGAAAATCTGGGGCGTGTGAGCTTCGTCATATGAGCAGTATACATTAACGAGATCGGTATGGTGACACACATCACGACAACAAGTACAGGTGAAATGATCAGCATCATCACAAAGGAACCGCCCACGGTCACTATGCTTGCAAGGATCTGCACCACATCGTTTGAAAGTGATGTGTTGATAACGTCGATGTCGTAGGAAACGCGGCTTATGATGTCTCCGGCCATATGCTTGTCAAAGTAGGAAACCGGAAGCTTCATGAGCTTATCGAAAACATCCTTCCTCATCCTTTTGACTATTCTTTGCGAGATACTTCTCATGAGGAGCGCCAGGGCATAGGAAAGAACGGCGGAAATGAGGTAAAACACGGCCATCATCCCGGCGTACCGGAAAGCGACATTGAAGTCCACATCTCCCTTTCCCCTCAGGGCATCGATGGCTGTTCCCGAAAGCCTGGGACCGATGAGGGCCAGGGAGTTTGCCGCAAGTGTCAAAGCAAGCGCAGCAAACAGAAGGAACTTGAATTCCTTAAGATAACGCCAGAGAAACTTCGCGGCTGCCCGCGGATCTCTCGCATGTTCAACTGCTTTTCCGACTCCCGTCTGTTTGTCTTTTGCCATTACAGTAAGCTTCCCAGCTGCGTAGCTGCTATCTCCTTATAGACTTCGTTGTTCTTTAAAAGATCTTCGTGATTTCCGAGACCGATGATCTTTCCGTCATCGATCACAAGGATCTTGCTCATCTTCATTACCGAACTGATCCTCTGAGCAACGGAGATCAGTGTGCAATTGCTGTAATCTTTACCTATGTTCTCTCTCAGATCCGCGTCGGTCTTGTAATCCAGTGCGGATGAGGAATCGTCCAGAACGAGTATCGAAGGATGACCTGCAAGCGCTCTCGAAACGAAAAGGCGCTGCTTCTGACCGCCGGAGAAATCCGCTCCCTTGATGGCAGCCTCGTGTTTAAAGCCCGCATCCTTTCCCTGTATGAATTCATAGGCACATGCGGCTTTTGCCGCCCTTTCGACATCCTCATCGGAAATGTCCCTTCCAAAGCGTATGTTTTCATCGATAGCATCCGCAAAAATGATGTCGTTCTGGAACGCGACGCCGAACATACGCCTCAGTTCCTTTAAGGGATAGGTCTTTATGTTTCGTCCGTCGATCAGGATATCACCCTTTGTCGGATCGTAAAATCTCATAAGAAGGCTGATGATCGTTGTCTTTCCCGCACCCGTGGCTCCGATAATGCCGAGGGATTCTCCCTTTTCGAGAGTGAAACTTATGTTGTTCAGAACATATTTTTCTTCGTTGTCGTCCTTATTGTCTCCAAAGCTGAAGAAAACATGCCTGAACTCGATCTTGGGCACATTTTTCGAAGCTCTTCCGAAATAAGGAATGACTTTAAGATCGTCTTCCGCATCCATAACCGCAAAGATACGCTTTGCAGAAGCCGAAGCTTTGGAGTAATTCACAAAGATACGGTTTACCGCAATGATGGAGTTAAGTATGGTGGTGAAATAAGTCAAAAACGCGATGATGGTACCGCCCTTTATGGCTCCGGAATTCACGCGATAGGCACCCACTATGATGACAAGTACCAGCCCCATGTTCAGGAAAAGGCTGATGACGGGGCCTGAGATCGCAGTTACTCCCGATGCCTTCAGTTCCTCGGAAACAGTCTCGGAATTGGCTCCTTCGAACCTGTTTCTTTCATAGTCCTCCTTCGAAAGGGCCTTGATGACACGTATGCCCGAAACATCCTCTCTCATGATCCTTACCATCTTATCCACGGCATTCTGAACCGCTGTGTAAAGAGGGATACCCTTTTTTGAAATGAAGAAGACCACTCCGAAAACAAAAGGGAAAGTGGCAACAAGGGTAAGGGTGAGGATCGGATCAAGGGTGGCACACATTATGAGACCGCCGATGGTGATAAAGGTAGCTCTTACACCCATACGCTGCATGATATTAAAAAAGGTGTGAATGTTGTAGGAGTCTGAAGTGAGTCTTGAGACCAGGGAAGGAATGCCGAATTCATCGGTCTTCTTTCCCGAAAGAGAAAGGATCTTTTTGTAAAGATCGTATCGAAGATGGCGGATTGCAAGCATTGAGTACTTTGCCGCCCTTCTGTTGGCGATCACATTAAAACATCTGTCAAAAAGAGCGCAAAAAACCATGAACAGGCTGAAACCGATGAACTCTGTCCAGTCCCCCGTTTCTTTTACGACAGGGACGATGTCATCGATCAGCATTTTCATGATCCTGGGTACAAAAAGACCGACTACGGTTCCCGAGATCTTGATGATGTAGCCGATCATTATCGCTGTTTTGTTTTCAAAAAGGTATTTGAGTGATCGTTTCATAGGTTAAAAAAGAGTGTCCGACAAGCGAACACTCTGATTTTACAATACTTTGGTATTAAAAGCAATGAGATTATTGTCAGTTATTGCCCTATTATTGTACCTTTATAACTCGTACGGATCTTACTCCCTCAATGGCGCTGACCTTCTTAACGATGTCATCGTTTACATTTGCAACGTCAAGTACGGAATAAGCCGAGTCTCCCTTGCTCTTGTTCACCATGTTCTCAATGTTGATGCCCTCAGCCGAGAACGCACCCGTGAACTGAGTGAGCATATTGGGGATGTTCTTGTGAAGAATACAGATCCTTGCAGCAGCTCTGCATATGCCCGCATCAACGGAAGGATAGTTGACGGAATTGATGATGTTGCCGTTCTCAAGGTACTCAACCAATTCCTTGACAGCCATAACAGCACAGTTGTCTTCAGACTCCTCAGTGGATGCTCCGAGATGAGGAATTGCGATGGTTCCTGCCATCTTCGCGCTCTTCGCGTTGGGGAAATCCGTAACGTATTTCTTTACCTTGCCGCTTGCAAGAGCCGCAGCCATATCGTCGTC
Organism: Lachnospiraceae bacterium; assembly: GCA_024698485.1. Classification (GTDB taxonomy): domain Bacteria; phylum Bacillota; class Clostridia; order Lachnospirales; family Lachnospiraceae; genus RGIG3528. The sequence continues at coordinate 4,085 of JAILRC010000082.1, forward strand.
GTTTACAAGAAGATCTCTTGCAAAGTTCAGGATGATGACGCCGTTCTTCATGGTCTTGATGGTCTCTGCATTTATCATGTTCTTTGTGTCGTCAAGAAGCGGAACGTGAACCGTGATGTAATCGCATTTTTTGAAGATCTCTTCACGAGTCTTTACAGCCTTTACGGAGCGGGAAAGCTTCCATGCATTCTCAACTGAAATGTAGGGATCGCATCCGTAAACTTCCATTCCCAGACCTACAGCCGCATTTGCCACCAGAACACCGATGGCACCGAGGCCGATGACGCCCAGCTTCTTTCCCTGGATCTCGGTTCCCGCATAGTTGGACTTTCCTTTTTCAACAAGCTTTGCGATGTCGGGATCGTCCTTAATGGTCTGTACCCAATTGATGCCGCCTGTAACGTCGCGGGCTGCAAGAAGCATGCCTGCGATCACCAGTTCCTTAACTCCGTTGGCATTTGCACCGGGAGTGTTGAATACTACTATGCCCTCTTCGGCACAACGGTCGAGGGGGATGTTGTTGACGCCCGCACCTGCTCTTGCAATGGCCTTTACATTCTTTCCGAAGGTCATGTCATGCATGGTTGCGCTTCTTACGAGGATGGCGTCTGCTTCGTTGATGTCTTCCGTAACGGCGTAATTCTCGCCGAAATTCTGTGTTCCGACTTTAGAGATCTTATTGAGGCAATTATACTTGTACATGGCACACCTCCTATTGATTCTCTGCTTCGAATTTCTTCATGAACTCTACAAGTGCCTTGACGCCTTCGATGGGCATAGCGTTGTAGATGGAAGCTCTCATGCCGCCGACGGTCCTGTGTCCCTTGAGGTTCTCGAAGCCTGCTGCCTTTGCTTCCTTAACGAACTTTGCATCAAGTTCTTCGTTACCCGTAACAAAAGGAACATTCATAAGTGAACGGTCTTCCTTTCTTACGGTTCCGTGGAACATCTTGGAACTGTCAAGGAAATCGTAGAGGATCTGCGCCTTCTCGATGTTTCTCTTCTGAATGGCCTCAAGTCCGCCCATTTTTTTAAGCCACTTGAACACCTTGCCGCAGATGTATATGCCATATGCCGGGGGGGTGTTGTAAAGGGAATTGTTGTCTGCATGGATCTTGTACTTGAGCATGGTGGGGGTTCCGGGAAGTGTGTCCTCGGTAATGAGGTCTTCACGGATGATCACGATGACAACGCCTGCAGGCCCCACATTCTTCTGAACGCCGCCATAGATGACACCGTACTTGGTAACATCAACGGGCTCGGAAAGGAAGCAGGAAGAAACATCAGCAACAAGTGTCTTACCCTTTGTGTTGGGAAGTGTCTTGAACTTGGTTCCGTAGATGGTGTTGTTCTCGCAGATATAAACATAATCCGCATCATCGTCAATAGGAAGGTCCGAACAATCGGGAATGTAAGAGAAAGTCTTGTCTGCGGAAGAAGCTATCGCTTTTGCTTCACCGTAGATCTGTGCCTCCTGCCAAGCCTTCTTTGCCCACTGGCCTGTGATGATGTAGTCGGCTTTTCTGTTCTTCATAAGGTTCATGGGGATCATGGCAAACTGCTGGCTTGCACCGCCCTGAAGGAAAAGAACCTTGTAATTGTCGGGGATATTCATAAGGTCTCTGATGTCCTTCTCCGCCGTCTGAATGATCTCCTCATATGCTTTGGAGCGATGACTCATCTCCATTACCGACATACCGGTTCCCTTGTAATCCAACATCTCCTCTGCTGCTTCTTTCAGGACCTCTTCAGGCAATACTGCCGGTCCTGCCGAAAAATTATAAACTCGACCCATAATATCCTCCTTTACCGCAGTCCTAGGTCACCAAAACTGCTACTTTTAATAAATTTCGTCGGAATATTGACCGGGTGTAAAACAAGCCTTAGATTTTATCGCTTTACCAAGTCAAATCGGCGATATATGCATTGTATCACTTTATTTTGTAAAGTCAACACTTAGATAAATCATAACCACCAGCTTAGCTGGTGGTTTGCTCTGCGGCTATAAGCCGCTGTTACCTGCTTGCCTCTAAAGAGGCTCTGAAAGATTCGCCTTCCGCACTGCGGTCACAGGCTGGCTCTAAAGAGCCTCTTTTATTTGCCC
>JAILRC010000009.1 GCA_024698485.1 Lachnospiraceae bacterium
TGTCAACAACTTTTTTTAAAAGTTTTTGAGGAACTTTGTTTGCATTCCTTTTGAATGTTGGCCGTTCCGAATCGCTTTCCGTTTTTGCGGTGCGAGCGATATATTACTCCCGAAAAAGACTTTTGTCAACACCGTTTTTTAAATTTTTTAAAAAAATTCTACAATTACGAAAGGGAGCCCTTTCGAGCTCCCTGTAAGTCTTTAATCACCGGCGATCAAAGCACCTTTTGCCAGCTTATCCGCCATTTCGTTGTACTTGTCTCCCGTATGGGCTGCTATCTTCCTGTAGGACAGTTTCACCTGACCTCCGGCCTTTCTCATGTAGTCCGCGTAGCCCTGAGTATACTTGTTCTTTGCCTTCCACCCGCCGGTGGCCCACATTTCGATCCCCATGTAGTCATAGCATATCTCAAGTTCCGTGTATCCGTGAGCCCTCGCCCACTTCACGGCGTTCATGGCTCCCAGCATCTCTCCCGCAACGTTCCTTATGTTGGCTACTTCCGGATCGTTTCCCGCTCCGGACAAGGTGATCTCATTCCCATCAGGCTCAAGTATCACGCATCCATATGCATATTTTCCAAGGGACGGTTCGAAGCTTCCGTCCACAAAAGCAGTTAATCTCTTATCCATTCATACTCCAATTTGTTTTATTCCGCCGTCAAAGTCCAAGCAAACCGATAAGGAACACATTTACAAGTCCGTAATAGCTCACAACAGCCACAAGATCGTTCAATGTGGTGATCAGAGGACCGGATGCCACCGCAGGATCTGCCTTCAGTTTTTGAAGCAGCATGGGTGTTGCCGCTCCCATAAAGCTGGATATTACCATTGAAAGTAAAAGAGCAGCTCCGACGCAGGCTGAAATTGCAAAGCCGTACCACCAGGGTGCATCCTTCAAAAAGTGCATATATACTCCAACAAAGGCAAAAGACATGAGTCCCAGTAAGAGTCCTACCGTAGCGCCGATACGTACTTCCTTAAACACAAAACCCAGTTTTTCCTTTTTAGAGATCTCTTCATCCATCAAAAGTCTGATGGTCACGCCCAGAGACTGGGTTCCCACGTTCCCCGCCATATCAAGGATCAGAGACTGGAAACTCACAATGATGGCTATCTCTTTTACAACATTTTCAAATATAGAAACAACTCCCGAAACTCCGAGTGCAAGAAGCAGAAGAAACAAAAGCCAGGGAAGTCTCTTTTTCATGCTTTCGGAGACCTTCTCATCAATGTCCGATTCTTCGGAAAGACCTGCCAGTTTTGCATAGTCTTCGCTCATGGCGTCGTCCACCGCTTCAACAAGGTCTGTGGAAGTGATAACTCCTATGATGTGTTTTTCGTCATCCACTACAGGCAGGGAATCTTCCGCGTAAGATCTCAGCTGATCGATAACATCCTCGATCTTCTCGTTTGCGCTGATGCAGGGATAACCTGTACTGATCACGCTTTCAAGAGGTGTGTCCTGTCTTGCGACGATGAGTTTTCTGAGATCTATTGCCCCGTAATAGCAGTTATGCTCGTCAAAAACATAAATAGTGTTTATGTTGTCATTTTTTCCCGCCTGCTTGATCAATGAACGCATAGCGCTCTTAACAGTGGAATCTTTCGGAATGGAGACATAGTTTGTGGTCATCATGCTTCCCACAAGACCATCGTCATAGGAGCGGATCAGTCTGATGTCTTCCGTAACACCGGTCTCCATCAGCGCAATGATCTGTTCTCTCGTGTCTTCGTCATCAATCTCTTCAAGAACATCGACAGCGTCATCCGCATCCATGTTCTCAATGACGTCAGCCGCCTTTTCCAGACCAAGTTCTTCCAGATAGGCGGATACATCATCTATGTACGCAAAAATATCTGATATGCGTTCATCTCCGAGGATCCGGTAAAGGCGTATTCTGTCAGCCTTATCAAGCTTCGTCAGAGCTTCGGCAATATCATTGTCATGATAATTGTCCAGTTCTTCTTTTATTTTTTGGTTGTCTCCGTTCCTGATGACGGAAATGATCTCATCTTCAGCCAAAACATTGTCTTTATTGTCTTCCATTTAATTATAACCCCATCATCTTGATCAAAAAGAGATTTGCAAGACTGTAATAAGTCACAACGGCCACCAGATCGTTCATTGTGGTGATCAAGGGTCCCGAAGCGACCGCAGGGTCAAATTTAAGTTTTTGCAGAAGCATAGGGATGGAAGCTCCCACAAAGCTGGATATTACCATTGCCAAAAGAAGTGATGCTCCGACACAACCCGAAACCGCAAAGCCGTACCACCAGGGAGTCCCTTTAAAAAGATGCAGATACATTCCCACAAAACCAAACGCAAGAATGCCCAGCAGAAAACCGTTGGAAGCGCCTACACGCATTTCTTTTAAAACAAAAGTAAACTTCTCTTTTCTGGATATGGTTCCATCCATAAGTACACGTATGGTGACAGCAAGAGACTGTGTTCCTACATTTCCTGCCATGCCCAGGATCAAAGACTGAAAGCTCACGATAATGGCAACTTTTTCCACTACGCTTTCAAAAATGCCCACAACGGCAGAAACGCCCATTCCAAGCAGCAAAAGCAGCATGAGCCAGGGCATACGCTTTCTCATGCTGTCAAACAATTTTTCATTTATGTCCGCCTCTTCGGTGAGACCTGCCAGTTTTGCATAGTCTTCGCCCAACTCGTCATCAACCGCCTCAACGATGTCGGTTGATGTGATAACACCGATTATATGTCTGTCATCGTCTACAACAGGGATGGAATCCTCGGCGTAGGATTTCAGGTCTTCGATGATATCGCTGATCTTCTCATTGGCATCCACGCAAGGATAACCGGTACTGATGATCTCTTCCAAAACCACCTCTGAACGGGCCACTATGAGATCTCTGAGTTCAATTGCACCATAGTACTTTTGCTCTTCGTCATAGGCATAAATGGTATTGATGTTGTCATTTTCACCGGCCTGCTCGATGAGAGAACGCATAGCCTCCTTTATGGTGGCATTTCTTGGGATGGAAACATAATTTGTTGTCATCATGCTTCCGACTTTATCATCATCATAGGAACGGATGAGTTTGATGTCCTCTGTGGCCTCAGGCTCCATGAGGGAGATGATATGCTCTCTCGTCTCCTCGTCCTCGATCTCTTCCAGAACATCAACGGCATCGTCGGCGTCCATGTTCTCGATGACATTTGCAGCCTTCTCAAGACCCAGTTCTTCAAGGTAATCCGAAACATCATCCAGATAGGTGAAGATCTCGGAAACCTTCTCATCCCCAAGAATGTGATAAAGTTTTATACGGTCGGGAGTACTGAGCTGAGTCAGGGCCTCCGCTATATCATTATCATGGTAGTTGTCCAGTTCGGTACGGATGAACTCTTCATCCCCGTCCCCCTGAATGATGGCAAGGATCTCCGCCGTAATGTCCCGTTCCTCTTCCGGGACATCTTTGTTTTCAAGGCTTTCAAATTCCTCAAAGAGAATGGATTCCGCTGTTTTTTCGGGGGCAGGTGCCTGATCTTCCGTTTTCTCTACCGTTTTTTCGGTTTTTTCCTGTTGTTCTGTAGCTGCCTGTTCCGCTTCAAGTTCATTCTTGACGCTTTCAAGCACTTCATTTTTCTCTTCCATACTCTGCCCGCCTTTCGCCGTATTATCGCGACAGGCCTGAGCCTTCGCGATCCGTATCCTTTTCCGGATACGCATATCCCTTGAAATTTTACATCAAAGGCAGGCGTATGTAAAGTTTTTGTTCTCTTTCGACGATGGTTACACCGTCATGGGCGTATGGACACCATCCTTATATATGTACTCCAGGTCCGCTATTCCGATCCTGTCATTGGTACAGAGTCCGTACACTTCTCCCGGTATCAGCGTTTCTCCGTTCAGTTTCGATCCGTTGGTGGAATTGAGATCCACAATGGCAAGGCCTTTCTCGGTCTTCCGTATCTCCGCGTGAAGCCTGCTCACGTTCCGTCCTTTGGGTGCCAGATCCGTATGGCCGGAGAGGCTTCCGATGACAAAAGGCAGTTTGTCGATCACAGTTTTTTCCTCGTTCTCCGTATTCACAAGGCAAGGTGACCATTCCTGCCTTCTGACCGAGAGTAAGACCGTTTCGCCGGGATCTTCGTCGAAACCCTTCTCCGCTTCCGATACCATAGGACATTTTTCAGGCTCCTTTTTCTTTCTGAATCTTCCGCCCAGCCAGCTTTTCAACGATGTTTCGGGTGAAGGAGACTGCAACACCCGTGGGCGCGTCACCGGCTCGGTGAAGATCTTTTCATTATTAATAGCCCTCGCAGGGGCAGGAGTCTCTTTTTCAATTCTTTCCTTAAGGGCCTCTATCCCTTTTTCTTCCTTCATCATAAGGATGTAGCAGTCATATAAGAGGGTCACGGCCTTCTTGTCGTCATAATCCACCCGGTTCAGCATATATTCAAAGAAGCCCTCCGCCTGCTTCGAAACACCTTTTCCATATCCGGGAAGATAGATAAACCCCGCCTTATAATCCGTGATGTTTATGAATACACATTCCGGCTCAAGCACCAGATCGTCGGGATCCAGCAGCAGTTCAAACACCTCCTCGAAGACCGCAACGAAGCTTTTAAGTATGGTCAGAAGTCTGTCAATGTCGATGGGTAAAGTCCTGAAAACAAGGTCCATGGCTTTCATTCCGCCAACTGCGTATCTGTAAATATTATCAAGACCGTCAGATACAGCCTCCACAGGCAGAATAGCCTCATGCCTGTTGTTCTCAAGCATCCTGAGCTTGTATGCATGCTCGGAAGGTGAAGGAAAAGGCAGTACATAAAAAGTTTGGAGATATTCTTTTACATATCGTCCCTGAAGATCGGTTTTCATTTGTCCTCCTTTAATAATGAAGAACCTGCGGCACTGAGCAGCCTTTCCAATCGCATGGCATCACTTGAAACACTTCCCTGCGCACATTCTTCAACACAGTTTTCACTGTAGGTCTTCACTTTTTCATATAATTTCACGGTGTAAGTAATGACCGAAAAGATCATAAAGATGATGACACTCATGACAAGGGCCGTCTCCACCGTATAAGACGCTCTCACACCTTTCATATTTTCACTCTTTCCGCGATCTCAAGAGCCGCAAACCCCGTGAATAAAAAAGGCACGAAGGGTAAGGCGGTTTTAATGTTCGCTTTTTTCATCAGGATCAAGACCAGCCCGAACAAGGCACTTAAAACAAGAGCCAAAAGCCAGACAGAAAGGACTCTGTTCCAGTCGAAGACAAGACCTGAGACCAGAAGGACCAGTCCGTCTCCAAGTCCCAGTTTGCCACGGGTTCCCAGAGACAGCATTATGGCAAAGACTCCCGGGATCACTCCAAGGATCACATCCTTAAGTCCTCTTCCGGTAGCGACACATAAGCCGGCATTGACTATTCCCAGAAGGATCACGGGTATCAGGCTTATGGTCCTGTGCTTAAGATCCTGTATCGAAAGGATCAGTAAGAATGCGCCGTTCAGCGCGATCAAAAGAACATCTTCAAAAGATACATCCATATGTTTTCTCCCTCATTTTGTATTGCTGCAGGTACTGCAGGGTCTAAGATTACCCACATCCTTGAGTTCCACTTCTTTTACACTCCGCCTCAGTACCTGACAATCCGCGCTGTAATGAAATTTCGTCCCGTAAGCGGTGATGTACACGGTTTCACCATGGGTTGCATTCTTGCAATAGCTACATTCCTCGTATCTCTTTCCGTCACGGTTCCTTCGCTCTGCGATTTCGCCGATCCCCACCGCTTCCGCACGCACCGACAGATGCGAACAGGCCAGACTTGTGTGATAGACGCTTCCGTTTTCTGTGACATAGACTTTTTCTTCCTTTGTTTCGTTATCTTTTTCCGAGGTGCTTTTCTCCTCGGGCAAAAAATTGTTCCTGTCCCAGGTTCCCGTATGCGCACGTATCTTGTATTTTTCGTCAAAGGGGACGGAAAAATGTCCGTAAACAGGCGCCGCTATGGGAATGTCCCCCTTTACTTCTATTATATAGGTCGAGTCTCCCTCTTCCTTAAAGGAAACCCACAGAAAGTCGTAGAACCCTTCTTTTCCCGTGAGAACATTCACATAGATGGCAGGGACCCAGAGTATTTCCGCATTTTCACACTTTTCCCCCGAGATCTCCCTTTGTACATATCCCACCTGTGCCAGTGCAGAGGCTGTTTTGGCCACTCCCATGGTGACATTCAGCTGCAGCATAAGCACAAGAAAGATCTGCCAGACAGTCCATATGAAGAAGAAAAACAGAGGAAAAGCAAAGGCTGTCTCTACGGTGACGGAGGCATTGCAACTGCTGTGCCCTCCGTTGTCTGCTCTTAGTTTTTGAGAATTTTTTATCATAGGTAGAACTACCCCCGGAAGTTTTTTGATTTAAGAACAGACAACGGAAAACACAGTCAGTATCCCCCTGTCACTTTTGTATTAAAGCCATATGCCCTGTCGCTATAGAAACCCGTGTCGAATTTTCTGCTGCCTATAAGGGAAGACGTGAAGGACCAATCGGTGATCGCATTTGACATACGGAAGGAATCTCTGTATTTAAGGCGTATGTTCTCCTGGATGACGTCAGCGATCCTCAGTTCCTTCTTGCCGAGATTTTCAAAAAAGGAAAGGACGGTGACGTACTGCATATAACTTACCCCCGGCGCATTTCCCGCTATGGCGGAGGCTTTTGTTTTAACTCTGTCTCCGGTCATGATCAGGATCTCCGCCACCGAAACCCGTCCCGTGGGCGAATAGATGGGCACCTTCTTTCCCATGAGAAGACCGCTCACTTCCACCAATGCTTCTTCAAGAGCCCAGACCGTGAGGATGGTGTATTTCACCACATATATGAGTTCCGGAAAGCCTATGCAGCCCGTGATGCTTCCCGCCAGAGCCGTCGCTTCGGCATTTCTTTGGGGATCGGCAATGAGAGAAGTCAATGTGAATATAGCCCTGAAGGCTGTGAGTTTTAAAACCACCGAAGCCAGATTTTCCGCATCGGACCTTTTTCCCGCCAGAACATATTCCCGTTCGTAACTGAGCATGGTATCTTCCTTTTGCTCCCTGAAGTTCGAGAAATGGTTTGCGAGCCATACTTCAGTGACAAAATCGGAAGTCAGTTTAGCCCCCGCTTCATTCAGCAGAGTTCCGGGATCCGCGTTCTTGAAGAAATCTCCCATCTTGGTAAAGGATGAAAAGATATCCTCGGAAGACTTGTCAAAGTCGCCCTTTGAAGGAAGATCAAGGCCGTTCAGCTTTTTTGGGGAAACATCCGTCACTCCCAAATACTTGAGAAATCCTCCGGACACCAGCTGTCCCAAGGTCTCTTTTACATTTTTCCCGATCTCTTTCGAAGTCCCCACTCCGGTGTAATTGAATTTCAGTTTGTTGTAACTCAGGTCTTCAATGAACCCTTGCGCCTTTTTGAGGGCGATCCTCATCCTGCTCATATCCCCCGTGGCATCCTTCGGCAGCTGCATGGCACTGAAAAGAGCAAGATCCGCAAAGATCTCCTTCATCATCCCTTCCGCATCATAGCCGGATCCGTCAAGAGACGCATAGGATCTGATATTTACCGTATCCTTCAGAAGGCTGTCCAGGATCTCCCCCGGAATGTCCCCCGCTTTTTTAATGAAATCCTCATATTCATCGATCACCCCTTTTGCCATCTCCTGTTTGACAAGAAGTTCCGTCACACAGGCCAGTGCTTCGCGGGCATCTTCCTCGCATCCCCTCAGTACCTTTGCAACCACATCATATCTTACGCACAAAGTGCTGAATCGTTGTTTACGTTCTTTGATCAGGTTTTCACGGCTTTCATTTTCTGCATCGATGAGCGTCTTTGTTTCTTCGATACTTTTTTTAAGTTTCTCTGAAAGTCCCTGCAATGCGGCTATTCTTTCTTTTCGTTCTTCTTCGGTCAGTTTTTCTTTTTCTTCACCGTCTATTGCAGGGGGAGGTTCTTTCAGAGTTTTTATTTCTTCCACGATCCCTTTTCTTTCCTCTTCCATTGAAGAAAGAAGGTCTCTCATTTCAGCGATCTCAGCCTCACACTCCTCTATGTCACAGTCCAGCCCCTCCACCTCCCCCATCATGTCCAAGGTCAGCTTTATGGTGGTGTCGCCGTAGACTATGGTGGGCTTTACCTCTTCAAAAACGAACTGTGCCCCATAGGTTCCCTTCATATAAGATTCACCCTTGATGCCGAACTTCTTCACAAAAGACGGAGCTATGCGCATTTTACCCTCCTCCGTATATAGTCCGTTTTCTGTGGTCCTGACACCGTCGATCAGAGTCATGAGTCTCAGCAGTTCCTTAGTGACCGCTGCCACTTTTTCCATGGCCGCAGCCTGTTTATCGTACACCTTTCCCAGAGTCCCCGCAGCCTTAAACATATCGTTCCCCATAATGCCGTCCAGCAACAGTTCCGCTCCTTCAAAAAGGGCGGCGTCTCGGATCTGATGTCTGATACCGGACTTCTCACTTTCAAGGATCGTTCCGATCGAATCCAGCTTGACCTTAGGGTCGGTACCTCCGAAAAGGGTGTCGGATGAATTTTCATAAGGATAAGAGAGAAAGCCCTGCAGTTCCTTTTCCACCCGGCCCCGATCCGTTTCTTTCTTGCCAAACCCGCCGTCCACCGCCAAAAGAGAGTATTCTTTAAAAAGCGGATAATAATACTCCCCCGAAAAGGAATCCGAGGCCATTTCCGAAAGTAGCACAAACCTTGCACGCATAGCTTCGATCCTTGCTCCCTCCAGGGAAGTAAAGATGAAAGATGTCATCAAAAGCAGTAGCAGGCTCAGAAAAACAGTTATGCTCCCTTTTCGATTATTTGAGGATCTTGTCCGCATTGGTTCCGATCTTCGAAAAAATATTGTTTACGAGGGATGTGAGCTGATCTTTAAAGATCAGTACAAGAGCAATGAGGACCACCAGGATCAATATGATCTCAACAACTCCCACTGCAGAAACTTCAAATCTTCTTTTCATGATAATCTCCTGTTAAAATGTGATAAACGCAGGTACCAAAAGTATTGCAAAAACTATGGTAAGAAACCCCATCATAGGCATCAGGAGTTTTGTTCCCGCCTGTTCTCCCCTGATCCTGATCTGTTCCCTTTCATCAGCCACTGCTTCCCTGATCTCGGCGGAAAGCAGTTCCGGAAGTTCGGCAACGCCTTTTGTTACAGACTGGGAAAGCACAGCCGCGATCCTTTGGTATCTGGTGATCTCCATTCTTTCGCCGAACCGTTCATATGCCGTGTTTTCCGTACTTCCGTTCATAAATTCCCGACATGTGACAGCCATATTTTCATAAAGCATCCCCCTGTCTTTTTCCTCGCCGAAATCCTCGGTGATCTTTTTCCATGCTCCCCTGAGCGGCATACCCGCTGCCAGCAGTATGGACAGTTTCGAAAGGAATTCCTTGCATTGGATCTCGGCTTTTGTAAAACGTGCTTTTTTCTTTTCTCCCAAAGAACTGAAGAAGTTGCTCCAGGCTCCCACCAAAAGCACAGTTCCCAAAAATACTCCCGGCAATGCCTTGGGTATTTTCTTTTTCCTCACAGGCTCGATCTTTGCACCGTCTATTTCTTCAGGAAGAACAAATTCCTTCTCTCCCTCTGTCTCATTTTCATATTCCGACAGTTCCTTAAGCAGAGATCTTGCTTTTCTCTCAGCCTCATTGAGGATAGGAGGCCTAAGGATCGCCTGTCTTTCATACAGTCGGAATTCTTCTCCGTATAAAACTCTGGCACAGATCGTGACATAAAAGGCATTTTCCAGATCGTCGTTCAAAACCCGCCCATTGGTCTGTATCTTCCCCGGATCGGATGTACTCCAGCTGAGAAGCACGGGAAACCCTTCAAGCTCTTCGGGCAGATACAGGTCATGGTAGACTTCTTCAAAGGACGGATTCCCGGAAAGCACAGTCCGATCGAGGGCATCCGACACTTCCTTCTGCATGGCGTCTATCTCTCCTTCGTTCATCCGAAGAGGATTAAGAGTCAGCAGAACTTCCTGCTCCCCCCATTCATCTACCACCAGAATGGGAACGGAAACAGTACTTCCGTTAACATTTTCTCTCTCCAGTACGTTCATTCCGTCAGTTTTTTGGAAGAAGATCGAAAGAATACTCAAAAGGATCACGATGATCGCCGTTGCAGCTACTCTTTTCATCCTTTTTAAAAGATCATCGCAAAGTATCTTTCGTACCTCCTCCGGATCTTTCCCCGGATAGAGAGACAGATAGGCATATATTTTGTTGTCTGGAATGATCTTAGTCGTCAGTTTCATACGTGCAGTGTCCTCTTGATGACCATACGTCCAAAAATGTAACAAAGGATGCAGCACAGAAGGACGCCGGTCATAAAAGATATGCCAAATGTATTGTGATAAAGGGGTGCGCTCATCTCGGGAGCCAGAAGTTTAAGATAAAGAAGAATACCGTAAGGAATGGCGCTCATAATGTTAAACTCGCCCTTTTTCGCAGCGATCACCACGTTCAGATCCCGTCGCAGATTGATGCTGTCGGTAAGATTGGCTACAGTGCGTCTTATGACACGATTGAGATTTCCCCCGGTCCGTTTCAGGATGCGGAACAGATCCGCAAACTCTTTGATGCGCTGAACGCCCGTGTTCTCGGCAAATTCAGTGAAGGCCTGTTCAAGGGAAGTGCCTGTGGAGATCTTTCCCGCCATGGTCTCAAAGCCTTTTGTGATCTCATTCTTTCGTCCGTAAAGGCTTTCAAGCCCCCTTGCCGCATCAACGATACTGTGTTCCGGAGAATAGCCCGCATCCAGGCCGTTTCTGAAATAAAGAAGAGCATCCTTGAATTGAATGTCAAGTGCCAGCATGCATTTTTCTTTTTGAGTTTTTTCAAAACTTCGTATAAAAAGCGGGACACCCGCAAGAAGTACCAACGAAAGGGGTTCAAGATCATAGAAGAGCCAGGCGGTCAGGAGGGAAAAAGTCCCTCCCGCCGTAAGCCCAAATCCCAATGCTTTCAAGGAGGTTCTAGCCATCTATCCACTCTTTCCCGGACTTTTTAAGCTTCCATCCGCAGACAAAACTGTTGGATGTACGCTCAAGTTTTCCGATCACCCTGTCATTACCCTCGGATTTTGCCGTTTCTTTAAAAACGTAAAGAGGATTCAGTTCGATCTCGCCGTCATTCATACCGAGAACTTCAGAGATCTCCAGCACCTTACGGCTTCCGTCTCTGAGACGCCCCAGATGTATCATTATGTCAATGGCTGAACTTATCTGTTTTCGAACCGCGGTGAGCGGAATTTCCGTACCCATGAGTATCATGGTCTCAAGGCGGTCAAGCATATCCGACACCGAATTGCCGTGTCCCGTGGACAGGGAACCGTCGTGTCCTGTAGCCATTGCCTGGAGCATATCTATGGCTTCAGTTCCGCGCACCTCTCCCACCACTATCCTGTCGGGTCGCATCCTCAAGGCGGTCCGTATAAGGTCTCTGATTAAGATTTCTTTACATTCACCGGAATTTTTGTTTCTGACTTCCAGACGTACAAGATTTTTGATGTTGCCGATACGAAGCTCGGCAGAGTCTTCTATGGTAATGATCCTTTCATCCCTCGGGATGCAGTCGGAAAGCGCATTCAGGAAAGTGGTCTTTCCCGAACCCGTTCCGCCCGCTTCTGTCAAGTAGGGACTAATAAATTTTTCAAAAAAATTTGCATCCAGGGCATTTCACCCTGGATGCCGGATACCGGTTAAGTCTAACTCTGCATAGGTGCCGTACTCTCTCTTATAGGGCAGCACGTACAGTTTGGGATGTACAGCATATCCTCATCATTATCCAGATCATCTGCCATCGTCTGGATCAGACTCGACAGTTCTTCTGTAAACTCCTTTGGCTCCATGTCCTTTGCAATCAAGTTGTACTTTCCGTTAATCTTCGTCATTACCATGTCTTTACTCCTTTGATTTCCAGTGAAATAACTATTCCTCTTGAAACCGCCAATGGATCTCAATCCTGTATTCCGGATACACGATCACTTTTTCAACGAACGTCTCCCATGCATCCTCGGTCATTTCCTTCAGATCTAAAAACGACTTTGCCGTTTCCACTCTCGACTGAACAGCTTCATCGGATTCCGCAGTCAGCTGTTCCGCCATTCTGGCATCGGAGATCTTCTGTTCCAGTGCCGCAATCTCATCATCGTATTCCTGCTTCTTTGCCTTGAAGCTTTCCCGATCTATGCTTCGGTCAGCCAGCTTCTCAAAAAGCATCTGCTTTGCCTTCTTTGCAGATTCAAGGGCACTTTCCAAAGCATGAACTCCATCAACCTCAGCTGCCTTGCCACCACCGGCACGTTTCAGCTTTAGTTCTTCCGTATCCAGTACCCGCTTCAGCTTTTCTTTCAGTTCCCTGAGTACAAGTTCATCCA
>JAILRC010000048.1 GCA_024698485.1 Lachnospiraceae bacterium
AGGATAAACCTCCTTCGTATTTTTTGTGCGGTTGGCGAACCTGCACTTATTATACCTCAGGAGGTTTTTTTCTTGAAGCTAAAGCTCGCTGGGAACACACCTGCATAGCAGGTGGTTTTATTGGATCTTAAATCCAAAAAAAACGGTTTCCTTGTTCCGGGAAACCGATCAGAATTCATTGTGGATCTTATGCAACGGTTAACCCTTCTTGTTCTGTTGTAAACTGCATAAAATAATAAAAAAAGAAGTACGCAAAAAAGCGTACAGCATAATAAAACCAATTGCCAACCTGAGATCTGCAAGCCAAAGACAATCTATTCATTTTTGAATTACCGTCCTTCATTGGGACCCCCTGTTTTTCTGCTTTCTTAAAGCATACATAATTTAACAGAGATGGAACTTTTTGTCAACCCTTTTATACCAAAATGTTGTAAATCTTCACCGCGTTGGTGTAATAAATTTATTCCTCGTATTTCCTAATGATCTCCTCCGCTGCCTTTCTGCGGGATTCCCTGTTTTCCATGGCGTTGTGCTCAATAAGATGATGAGCTTCTTCCTCTGTCATGCCCTCGTTTTTGATCAGGATCCATTTTGCCCTGTCCACAATGCGGATATCCATAACCTTTTCCTGCAGGGACTTGTTTTCTTTCTCCATCTTTGTAAGCCTTGCCGAAAATGCAGTCAGAAGCTTAATGTAGGTATATGCCTGCTGGCGTGAAAGAGGCTTTGTGACAGTGAGCACCCCAAAGTCCTCCAGAGTGTGGCAGACCTGGTCAAAGCTTTGTATGTCAGCGATCGCAAGCACGCCAAGTGAACGGTCGGAAAGATCTTCCGCCAGTTCAAGTCCCGTTTCGTCAGGCAAAGGTGTATTTATGATCACAATGTTGTATTGCTGTGAGATCAGTCTTCTTCTCGCCTCGCCCGCGCTCTTTGCCGTGGGTGGTATCTCGTACTCCCGCGGCGGCAGGATCTGCACAAAAAAGCTGCGCAGTTTGTCATCCGACGAGACGATCAGTACATTATTCTTTTTTTCTGCCGTCAACATGACGTCCTCCGTAGCTGTTCAGTGGTCACTTCAATGACCGGATTTCCCGCATTATCTCTCGGGCATATAACTTGCGGGCAATATGCTCTTGATAAAATCGCTTTCCTTCGCGATCTTCTGTGCCTCTTCAAGGCTTTCGGGAAGACGCACAAGTTTATCCGTGAGTTCAGCTCCCGCTGTGGTGAGGTTCACGCGCACAGGCTCGCAAAGGGTCATGTTCTTTTCAACGCCGTCGATGCCTGCATGGATCAGAAGCGCAAGACCAATGTAGGGGCTCATCATGGGATCGGGGGATCTCATTTCGAAACGCTTGTTGCCGTTCTTGGGTGCGGGAACACGGATAAACTGGGAACGGTTCTCGGGCGCCCAGGTGACGTACTTGGGTGCTCTCTTTTCTCCAAGTCTTGCATAGGATCCCTCAACGGGATTCAGGAATGCCGTCATTTCAACAGCATGTGCCATGATGCCTGCCATAAAAGCATCCATGCAATCGGAACCGTCCTTGGACTTAACGGATATGTTTATATGCAAGCCGTTTCCGCTTTCGCCGGGAATGGGCTTGGGAGAGAAATCGGCATAAAGTCCGTTCCTGCTTGCGACTGCCTTGACAACAGTGATGAAGTTCAGGGCATTTTCGGCAGCAGTCATTGCTTCGCTGTATTTAAAATCGATCTCGTTCTGGCTGGGACCTTCCTCGTGATGGGAACTCTCGGGTCTTATGCCCATCTCGGTCAGGGTCATGCAGATCTCACGTCTCAGGTTTTCGCCCTTGTCTTCGGGAGCCACATCCATATAACCCGCTCCGTCAAAGGGAACTCCGGTGGGTTCCCCCATCTCGTCGGTCTTAAAAAGATAGAACTCAAACTTTGTTCCGAAGAGAACGGTAAGCCCTTTCTTTTCAGCTCTTTCAACCGCTTTTTTAAGGATCAGCCTGGGGTCGGATTCGAAAGGTGTTCCGTCGGAGTGCTTTATGTTACAGAACATCCTGATAACTTTTCCGTTAATGGAACGCCATGGAAGAACACTTAAGGTTGAGGGAATGGGGAAAAGGAACAGATCCTTGCCCTCCTCTGCGTCATCAAAACCTTCTATGGCACTTGCGTCTATCGCCATACCCTCATCAAATGCTCTGGGCAGCTCATCGGGCATGATGGCTATGTTCTTTTGTTTTCCGTGAATGTCGCAGAACACAAGGCGTATAAAACGCACGTCCTCCTGCTCCACGTAATCCATTATTTCATGCTGGGTAGCGGTCATAAAACTTCTCCCTTCAACTTTTTACTATCACAAAGCGGTCTCACAAGGCATTCAAACCTCTGTGACAGCGCCTTTGCTCATTGTTTTTGATTATAAGAACAGGTGAATGGGATGTCAACATCAAAATCCTTTGAGATCCTGTCAAGTACATCTTTCAGCCTTTTCACGGAAATCCCATAGTACTTTGCCGTTTTCACCGGTTCTTCCGTTACAAGCCCACAATCCTTAAGTTCCGTCATATGATGTGAAATGGTAGAAGGAGCCAGTTTCAATTCTTTCACTATGTCCAATCCCTTCATGGGACCATGCACCAAAAGAAGTTTAAGGATCATATACCTGGTTTCATCCGCAAAAGCCTTCAGAACAGCAACAGTGTCTTCCCGACCTTTTTCCTTATCACGGATGCTGCACAGTAAAAGCTGCTTGTTGTGAATTGTCCCGTCTTCATAGAACAAGCGTATGTAATTAAACGGAAGAAGAAGTGACGGCACAAAGCAGAACTTCTCATAGGGTCCACGGTTTCTGAAGGTCTTTCCCATGAAGCTTTCCGAACACTCCAATGCATCCATGGTCTCAAGTTTTTCAATTATGCTTGCCCGCAGCTCCGAAATCCTGTCATCGCAAGTTTTAAAAGCCGCTCTTAAAGCCGGAGTATCCATCTCTTTTGCAAGTGAAAACAGGTCTTTCAGGAACCTGTCATTTTCTTTGATAAATGTCGAAAAACCGAGAAAACCGCTGCATTCCTTTCCCGCTTTCAAATACAAGGCATTAAGAACCTCATCATCCGAAAGTCCCTTTTTTATCTCATCTTTCGTGATCCCGCAAGATGACGCAAAATCCGCAAGTCTGAACAGTCTTTCCTCCGTGGGAAGGCTCAAAAGCCAATCATACAGCCTGTCCAGGGTAAATTTTTCGTCAAACACATCCTGTATCACATCCAAAAGATCCATAAGATTCAGTTTTTTAAGACAGTCATATGTTTCAAAAAGGAAAAGATAGCGCTTCTTCCAATCTTCCACCTGAGCCTCGCTGTAGATCTTCGTCCATTCCGTGTGGCGTGTTTCGTCATATAATATGCAAAACGCCGCAAACAGGGGCTCCAGTTCGGGTCCGTAAGCAAAATAGGTATTTTCTTTTAACTTCTCAAAAACCATGCAGCCTCCGATGTTTTTTCTATGTTCATCGAAATAGATTATATACGATTATCCACATATGTCAACGGGAGCTTCCACCGCAATTCCCTTTCACATTTTTCTTGACTTTTACATTTATTCGATTATAATCTAATTCGATATTAATAGAACAAAGGAGAACATTATGAAAAATACAGTCATAAATGTGGAAGAATTAAAGAGAGAATACGTAAAGAGAGGCTTTTTCGGGAAAACAAAGAAGGTTGTAAAAGCTGTTGACGGTATTTCGTTCAACGTAGAACAAGGTGAGATCTTCGGACTTCTGGGACAGAACGGAGCCGGAAAGACCACCACCATAAAGATGCTCACCACCCTTCTTGCTCCCACTTCCGGAACATGCGAGGTTCTGGGTTACAAAACCTTCGGAGAAGAAAAAAAGATCCGTTCAAGGATCAATTTCATCTTCGGCGGAGAGATGGGAGTTTACAGACGACTTTCCGCAAGAGACAACCTCCGTTATTTCTCCAACCTCTACCTGATCCCTGAGAAAGTCCAAAAAGAGAGGATCGAAAGCATACTAAAACTGGTGGATCTTGCAGACAGAGCCGACGACCTTGCGGAGACCTATTCCAAGGGCATGATCCAGCGTCTTCAGATAGCCAGAGGGCTCATAAACGATCCCGAGATCCTTTTTATGGACGAGCCCACTGTGGGACTGGATCCCGTGGGAGCAAGGATGTTACGTGACATAATCAAAAACCTCAAGGCAGACGGAAGAACCGTTCTTCTCACCACCCACAACCTTGCTGAGGTTGAAGAACTCTGTGACCGCCTTGTGATCATCAACAAAGGAAAAGTCATCGCAAAAGGAACACCCTCGGAGATCAAGGGGCATGAAGCCACTCTTGAAGATGCCTATGTAAAACTGGTTCAGGAGGTGACGGCATGAACTTTAAAGTCCTTTTTTCCACAATGAAGGTGCAGATGAAACAGTCCTTTGCCCGCCCCATGTTTCGTTTCTGTCTTCTTGTAAACCCCGTTGTCAACACCATTCTTCTTTACGAGATGTACAGAAATTCCGGTTCGGACAACTTCATGGCATATGTTGTGCTGGGAGCCGGTCTCATGGCGCTTTGGGGCTGCATATGTTTTTCATCCGCAGGAGACATTAACCGTGAGCGTTACAGCGGAACCCTCGCACTGATCTACGCCGCGCCTGCGGGTTTTCCCGCCATCATTCTCGGAAAGATCATCGGAAACACTTTGATGTCGTTAGTCACCCTCTGCATATCCCTTATAACGGCTGTTGTACTGTTCAGAGTGCCCTTGCATCTTGAAAACCCGTTGCTTTTCCTCGTTGCACTTTTGTCCGCCATTGTGACCTTTATCACCATATCCTCCGTCATCGCCTGCCTTTTGACCCTTTCCAGAAAGACGGAACTGTACATGAACTGTCTGGAGATCCCCATCATTCTTTTGTGCGGTTTTGTTTTCCCGGTCTCTGTGCTTCCAAATGCAGTTCAGTTTGCAAGCCGTCTTCTTTCCCCCACCTATGCGGTGGAGCTTTTAAGAATGAGTGTGAACGGATGTGAGGATCCGGCACTTTTCCGGGAGAAACTCCTGATGCTGTTTCTCCTCACTTTGATCTATGCAGTGCTTTCCGCATTTCTTTATAAAAAAATAGATCGCCGCGTCCGTATTGCGGCGACCCTGGAGGTGTCATAATGATAAAACGTTTTTTTCAGCAGGCCTATCTGTACCACAAGGGAAGGCGCGCTGCTTTTGAAGCAGAGGAATTCGTTCTCATGCAGATCGGCTATCCTCTCGTAACTCTGATCTTTTACTGCCTCATCGCATCCTTTAGTTTTAAGACCACAGATCTTACCCACTGGGTCATAGGTAATTCCTTTCTTCTTTGCACAAATGCATGCATATTCGGACTGGGCAATCTTTTTGTGGGCGAAAGATACTACGGACGCCTTCGCTCCATCATCGCTTCTCCCTGTTCAAAGATCGGGCTGATCCTTGCAGGCGGTGTGTTCCCCACTCTTTTTGCCATCTGCGCCTCAGTCTGCGGACTTCTGGTGGGTTCCCTGGTGTTCCATGTGGACTTAACCCGAATAGATCTTCCTCTTGCTGCTGTAGCTATCCTTTGTGCCATGATCTCCGCTGCCTGCTTCGGACTTTTTATTTCTTCCTTTGGGCTCATGAGTGACAGCATGCATCTGGTTCTGAACCTGGTAAGCTACATACTCATGATCTTCACCGGAGCGGAATTCCCCGTGTCCCAGCTTCCTCTCGCGGGACAGGTCTTTGCTCAGCTCATGCCTCTTACAAAAGCCATCGCCGCCATGAACAAACTCTTTGACGGCAATCCTGAAGGCTTTTGGTTGAATCTCCTGGGAGAACTTGCCACCGGCTGTGCCTATGCACTTCTGACAAGGCTTGTTTTCGCCTTTGCGGAAAGATCGGCACAGAGGAGCGGCAAATTTGATATGTTTTAAAGGCTGCTATGCCTTGTTCCTTTACTCCCCGATGGAAGCTGTTCTGTACACAAAGCGTACGGAACCTGTCTGTCCTTCGGCAAGACCCGAGTAGTTGCTGTAGGCATCCGCAGCTCCTAGAAGCGTATGCAGGCTGTCCATGGATGTCTCAAAGGTCGTTGCCAGGTCCGTGATCTGAGCTGTGAGCCCCGTAAGATCCGCTGCCACAAGAGAATCGTTCAGCTTGTCGGCACCGTCCTTTATCTGCTTTACAGCCCCATCCAGCTTGTCAACTTCCGCAGAAAGGGTTGAGAGGTTTGCTCCCAGCAAAGCTACACCATCAGTGTAATCCTTAACTCCTGTGCAGAATGTGTTAACGCTGTCCAGCTGCGCCTTTACGGCCTTGACGGTTCCAATGCCCGTCTGAACCTTAGTATAGGCTGCGTTTCCTTCGGGGATGTTTTTAAGCTGTGCTGCCATCTGACTTACCACACTGTCAAGAACTTTAGCATAGTTGTCCCGGGTGAGTTCGGGAACGGTCACACCTGCGGAAACAAGTGAATTGTATGCTGTTTTAAGGATGGAATCAAAGATCCGGGTGCTGCCCGCAACGAGAGTCTCATTCTTCGATATGAGCTGTCCTGCACCTGCATCCAGTTGTCCCACAGCCGCAGCAAGTTTTGTTGTTCCTGCGGAAAGTTCGTTCATGGCATTTGCAAGGGTTGCTGTTCCCCGGACCAGTTCTGTGCAGTCCTTTTCAAACTTTGCCATTTTTACGTTAAGATCGTTCTTGTCCTTGGATGTGTCCTCATTTATGCCTCTGAAAACTTCATCCGTTACAACAGTGAGAGAAGTCAGGAGTTTGAAGTTCTCGGCATCACACTCAAAGGTGATCTTTCCCGCATCCGCCATGGTGTTCAGGTAGTTGTCGAAGCCGGGGAAAGCAAGGCCGCAAACTGTTGTCCTGGTGCCGTCGGATGAAACGGAGCCTCTTGAAACCGCAGCATTCTTCACGCTGTTGTTGTTAAAAAGGAGCACGGTCACAGCGGCAAAAGGTGCCTTCTCATTGTTCTTAAGTTCATAGGTCACGGTGACATGGCCGCTCTTTCCTGCCAGTTCCTCAGGCGCAACCTCCTTACCGTCCAGTGCATAGGTGATCTTCATCTCCACAGGAAGAGCCTTGTCCGTCTCTCCTCTGTAAACTATCTCTTTGCCCTGAGCCTTCCAGGTGAGGGCGTTTCCGTCTTTTGTGAAGGTCTCCTTGCCCTTTACGTTCTTGATATCCTTAAGTTCCGAAAGATCGCCGATCTCATCAAGTCCCTCAACATTTGTCAGTCTGTCGCTCACAATGATACGGTTTACTTTTCCGGAAGCATCCGTAAGGACATATACAGTCTCGTCCTTGTCGGGAGTCTCCTTGGATTCCAGGGCATTCTTAACGGTTGCTTTCACTTCTTCTTTTTTCTCTTCGATAGCTGCGGCAACATCATTCTTTCCTTCCGTGTTTTCTGCTTTTACGGTGGCTGCGGGTGCTGCCAGTGAAAGTACCATTCCCGCACCCAGTGCAATGGCTGCAGCTTTTAAACATCTTTTATTCATAGGTCTTACCTTGCCTTTCTTTATGAGTTTTTCGTGTTCAAAGATCTCTTCATACCAAAAGTGGTATGTGTTATAAGTCCGTCAAATGTGCAGAGCAGAGCAGGCAGGATCAGAACCACCGCCAGCATGCTCACAACTGCACCTCTTGCCATGAGTCCGCACATGGAGCTTATGATGTCAAGATCTGAGTACATCGCAACTCCGAAGGTGGCTGCAAAGAAGCCCATGGCGCTCACGAAAATGGATGGGATGGCGGCTGAAAGTGCTCTCGAAACTGCTTCCTTCCTCTCCGCCCCCTTTGATCTTTCCTTCTTGTAGCCGTTGGTCATGAGGATGGCGTAGTCCACCGTGGCACCCAGCTGAATGGTGCTTATGCATATGGGTGCAATGAAAGGAAGACTGGTGTTCATGTAGTAAGGAATGCCAAGGTTTATGAAGATGGCAAACTCGATCACCGCCACGAGGATCACAGGGATGGAAACACTCTTGGTTACAAATGCTATGATGACGAAGATGGCCGCAATAGAGATTATGGAAACTCTGGTGAAATCCACATCCGTAACAGAAACCATATCCTTTGTGCAGGGTGCTTCACCGATGAGCATGGCATTGGGGTCGTACTTTTTAATGATGCTGTTGATCTCATCGATCTGGGCATCCACCTCCTCGCTGCCCACATAGTACTCGGAACTGATGACTGCGAGACTGTATCTGTCGCTCTTCAACATGCCGAGAACGCTCTCCGGCAGGAAATCCTCGGGAACGCCGCTGCCAAGAAGGGATTCAAGACCCACCGCGAACTTAACACCCTTTACGTTGCCCAGTTCTTCAAGCATATCAGCTGCATCTGCGGTGTCCATCTTCGCATCCGACAGCACCATATGGGTGGATGCCATATCAAATTCATCTTGGAGTTTTTTGTTTGCTTCGACAAAGTCGATGTTCCGTGGAAGAACATTGCTCATGTCGTAGTACTTTTCAGTGTGTATGTAACCGTATAATGCCGGAACAAGGATCACCAGGAAGAGGGCGATGAAGATGCCGGGCTTTGATGTGACTGCCTTTGCAACTCTGTCCATCTTCTTGGGCATCAGTGACTTGTGCTTTGTCTTCTCGATGAGAGGATCAAATACAAGGATCAGTGCGGGAAGTGTGGTGACACTTCCGATAACTCCGATAACAACGCCCTTTGCCATTACTATGCCAAGGTCACGTCCGAGGGTGAAGCTCATGAAGCAGAGTGCGATGAAGCCCGCAACAGTGGTAAGGGAGCTTCCCAGCACGGATGTAAGTGTGTTGGAGATGGCATGCTTCATGGCTCGGGGATTGTCTCCCGGGAAGCGCTTCTTCTGTTCGGAGTAGCTGTTCCACAGGAAGATTGAGTAATCCATGGTCACTGCCAGCTGCAACACCGCAGAAAGGGCTTTCGTGATGTAGGAGACCTCACCCAGCCAGCAGTTGGTACCGAGGTTCAGGAGAATTGCCATTCCCATGCCTGCCAGGAAGATGAAGGGAATGATGAAACTGTCCATGAAGATCATCATTGCCACTACCGCGCATACAACCGCAAGTCCCACATATATGGGCTCTTCCTTTTCGCACAGGTCTTTGAGATCCGTCACCAGTGCGGACATGCCTGTTACGAAGCATCTGTTTCCCACCGTCTGTCTCACTTTTCTGATGGCTTCTATGGTCTCGTCCGCGGAGGTGGATGTATCAAAGAAGACGGCGATCAGTGTGGAGTCTCCTTCGCTTATCATGTCGTACCACTTCTCGGGAAGAAGTTCCATGGGTACCGAGCAATCCGCCAGGCTGTAGAAGGACAGCGCAGTGTCCACATGTTCTATGTTTTCAAGTTTTTCGGTCAGCTCTTTGATCTCGCCGGGAGTCATACCCTCCGCTACGATAACGGAAAACGCTCCTTTTCCGAAATCCTCAAGAAGTATATCCTGCCCTTTTACTGTCTCCATGTCTTTGGGGAGATAGGTGAGCATATCATAGTTGATCCTTGTTTTCATCATTCCGATCAGCGAAGGCACAACGAGTGCACACGCCAGGATCAGGATCGGGATGCGACATTTTACGATAAATTCGCATAACTTTTTCATTTGCTGCTTAACCTCACTTTCCGGTTTTTTCCTTTTAGACCTCAGGAGACAGCGTCTTTTTTATTAGCACTCTGCCTTCCCGATTGCTAACTGTATGATACACTCCGTTTTTTCTTGATTCTACAGATAAAAAAAGAATCGTGTCTGAAAATCAGACACGATTCGGAATTTGTTCAAAAAAACTATTAGATCACGCTTGTTTCGGTCCTTTGCCGTTTTTGATCAGTTTGTATTCGGGAGTGTTCATCCTTTCCGCAACCATACGGGTCACACCCTTAAAAAGATATTCCGCTTTGGCGACCTTGACTTCGATGTCTTCGGTCATCCCCTCTTCCATCCAGGTCTCGAACATGCCCATTACAGCCTCGTCCAGCAGTCGGCTTAAAAACGCCAGATCGTCCGCGGGAATGTTGTCTGTCCCCGCTTCTCTCCTGATGAACTTTGCGGTGATATCCTTAATGATGTCTCTGAAATAATCCTTAAGGATCTCACGGTTGGCGGAATTGTAGATGTGATACACCGCCCTTTTGTTCCTGATGGCAAAGCTCAGGGCATCCACTATGCCCTTTTCCCAGGTGTCATAGTTTTCCGAATTCTCCACGGCCCTTTTCAGATCGCTCTGAAGAACATCCGTAAGGAGTTCGTATATGTCCTTGTAATGATAGTAGAAGGTGTTGCGATTGATCTCACAGCGTTCCACTATCTCCTTCACCGTGATCTTGTCAAAAGGCTGTTCGTTCAACAATTCAACAAACGTGCTTATTATTGCTTTCTTTGTAAATGCTGCCATAACTGTTCCTACTTCGCGAGGAGCATTCTGTCGTTCACCATTTCTTCGCCGTTAAGCTCGGAGAATTTCTTAAGAAGATCCTCGACAGTGAGCTTTTTCTTTTCTTCGCCGCTCACATCAAAGATTATACGCCCGTTATTCATCATAATCAAGCGGTTCCCATGAGTCAGAGCATCTTTCATATTGTGGGTGATCATCATGGTGGTGAGGTTGTGTTCCGAAACGATCTTGTCCGTAAGATCCAGCACCGTGGCTGCGGTCTTGGGATCAAGAGCTGCCGTATGCTCGTCAAGGAGAAGGAGCTTGGGCTTTCTCATGGTGGCCATGAGAAGGGTAAGAGCCTGACGCTGTCCGCCGGAAAGCAGGGAAACGGATGTGGAAAGTCTGTTTTCCAGTCCCAGGCCGAACTGAGCCAGCATCTGCTTGTATTCCTCACGCTGTTTGGAGGATATGCCCCATCTAAGAGTTCTTCTCAAGCCTCTCTTGGAGGCAATGGCCATGTTTTCTTCGATCCACATGGTGGAAGCCGTTCCCATCATGGGGTCCTGGAAAACCCTGCCCAGATACTTTGCTCTTTTATGTTCCGGAAGTCTTGTCACATCAATGCCGTCAACCTCGATGGTTCCGTTATCGGGGGTGAACACGCCCGCCACCATGTTGAGGAGAGTGGATTTGCCCGCTCCGTTACCGCCGATGACGGTGACAAAATCTCCGTCGTTAAGTTCAAGATTTATGTTCGTCAGCGCTTTCTTTTCGTTGATGGTACCTTTATTAAAGGTTTTGCTCAAATTTCTGATCTTTAACATATCTGTCCTCCCATCACCGGTCACTGCCCGAATTCAGCTTTTGTGCCAGTTTATTCTTCCAGAAAGGAACTCCCAGGAACACTGCAACCACAAGAGCCGAGAAGAGCTTCAGGTCGTTGGCGTTGAGACCCAGTCTCAAAACCAGGGTAAGAACAACATAGTAAATGATACCGCCGATGACTGCCGCAAGAAGTCTCAGTGCAAAGTTCTTGAAGATCTTCCCGAAGACCACTTCTCCGATGATTACGGCAGCAAGACCGATGACAATGGCACCGCGTCCCATGTTCACATCCGCAAAGCCCTGATACTGTGCAAGGATGGCTCCGGAAAAAGCAACGATACCGTTGGAGATCACAAGGCCCAAAACCTTGGTGAAGTCAGTGTTGATGCCGTTTGCCCTTGCCATATGCTGATTTGCGCCTGTGGCACGAAGGCTTTCACCGATCTCTGTACCAAAGAAGAAGTAGCAGATCATGATGAGGATGCCTGTGATCACTGCAGCCACCAGCACTGCCTGAGGGATGTTCCTCAGAGACAGGATCAGTCTGTGGTTGTTGGCGGAAACGGTCTTATTGGCCGAACCGCCCAATATCCTCAGATTCACGGAATAGAGGCCCAGCTGGGTCAATATGCCCGCGAGAATTGCCGGAATGCCGAACTTTGTGTGGAAAATGCCCGTTACGAGGCCGGCAACGCAGCCTGCGCAGGTTGCCAGCAACACTGCAAGCCACACGTTCATGCCTCCGGTAACACAGGCCACAAGCACAGCACCGCCGGTGGCAAAGGAGCCGTCCACGGAAAGGTCTGCCATATCAAGGATCTTATAGGTAACATAGACACCGATAGCCATGATGCCCCAGATGATGCCCTGGGCAACAGCTCCCGGCAATGAATTTAAAAACGCCAACATATCTTATCACTCCGCAATAGGGTTGTATCCTGCGGGAATCTTGATGCCAAGTTTCTCGCATCTGCCTGCAGCATATTCCTTAACAGGCGCCGAATCATACTTGATGTCCATCTTGGAAACGTCCGCACCGTTCACAAGGATCTCGTAAGCCATCTTACCTGTTTCATAACCGATGTTATAGTATCTTATGGAAAGAGTTGCAACACCGCATCCTTTGCATATGCCTTCCTCACCGCATACAACGGGAACCTTCTTTTCAAGGGCAACTGCATCGATGATGGAGGTGTTGGAAGCAGCGGTGTTGTCTGTGGGGATGTAGAGAACGTCACATGCTTCGCAGGCAGATGTTGTAACCATCTGGATGTCATTGCTGTCCGCAAATGAGTACTCCTTGTACTTGATACCAAGTGAATCGAGGGATTTTTCGATAACGCTGACCTGATACTTGGAATTTGCCTCGGCGGAGCAGTAAAGAATACCTACCTGCTTTACATTGGGGAAGAGCTCCTTGATGATGGCTGCCTGCTGATCAAGAGGTGCAAGGTCGCTGGTTCCGGAAACATTGAGTCCCGTAGCACCGCTGAAGTTCTTGAGTTCAAGAGCGGTAGCATAGTCTGTGATGGAAGTTCCCAGAACGGGGATCTTGGTTGTAGCGGCAGATGCAGCCTGAAGAGGCGCTGTTGCATTTGCCATGATGAGGTCGTAATTGTTTGCTACGAAGTTGTTTACGATGGTGGAGCAGGTAGGGCTGTCGCCTGCTGCATTCTGCTCGTCAAAAACCACCTTGTCACCCAGAAGCTCTGTAAGGGCATCTCTGAAGCCCTGTGTAGCCGCATCAAGTGCGGGATGCTGAACCAACTGGCAGATACCGATGTGATAAACATCACTCTTCTTTCCGCAACCGGAAAAACCGATGCAGCCTACAGCCAATGCAAGAGCTGTGGCTACGGCAAAAATTCTTTTGATCTTCTTCATTGTATTGTCCTCCCAAATATAGACAATAGGGGCTTTCCTTGCATATGCCCCCTTGTTGTTTTCTTGCCTTTAAAGCGTCAACGCTTTAACGCCATAAAAGTATAAAGAGTATACTCTTAATTAAAATATGTGTCAAGATAAACCTTGCCTATTTTTTAACATGGTGTTATAATGCCCCTTCGGTTTTTCAAAACCGAAAGGAAAGGAAATAACATGAAAAAACTTTTTTTTACTCTGGCAGCAGCAACAGCCGTATTCTTCTCCGCATGCGGAGTGAGCAGCAAGGATTACGAAGCAGCGCTTGCAGAAAAAGCAGAACTTGAAACAAAGGTCAGTGTTTTGACACAACAGAACTACGAGCTCAAAGCAGAAAAAGAAGCTCTTACCGCCGAGACAAATAATCTTGCGGAGGAAAACAAAGCACTCAAAGAAGATAAAAAGGCCCTTACCTCCGATAAGGAAACCCTTACAAGCGAAAAGACCACTTTAAAGAAAGAAAATGACGATCTCAAAAAAAGAGCGGACAAGCTCGTTGCCGAACTTGTCGCTCTGGAAAACGTTTCTCTTGAAAAGGCCGCTTCAGCCATGGGTACCGATTGTTCCGTAACGGATTTTAACAGAAACGGCCGTAAGGTACTTGTGATCTGGAGAACACTGGATATGGAAGAAATAGACAACATCCAGTACATCGCCGAACTGATCGGTAATAAGATCGGTGTTATGATGGTTCAGGACTGGTATGATTACGATAAGGCCATCCTTAACTTCGAAGTACAGGGATACGGTTCCGTCTCAACCGTAGAATTCTCCTTAAACGATGAATCCTTCGGAAGAGAAGCCACATGGGTCACTGAAGAGGAATAAATCTCTTGAGCCGCCCTCCCAGGATCAAAGCAAGAGTGATCTTTAAAAGATCCGGGATCACAAAAGGAAATACACACCAGGAAAGGCAGGTCGTAATGCCGACAGCGCCCTTGGTCCTCGCGTACACCGCCATGAACCAGGCTGTTCCGAAGGCATAGCATACAAAAAGACCCGCGATCATTTCGAGAAAGACGCAAAGGACTCTTTGCGTCTTTCCTTTTTCTTCGACTTTTTTCAACAGAGCATGAAGGCCCCACATTGTGAGCGCGGAAAAAAGGAAACCTATGATGTAGCCTCCTGTGGTTCCGAGAACCGTTCCCACGCCGCCTTTAAAGCCCGAGAACACCGGAAGTCCCACTGCTCCCAGAAGAATGTATACGGCCACAGCCACCGTTCCTCTTTTCCCTCCCAGAAGATACACCGCCAGGAACACTCCGAAGGTCTGTAAAGTAAAAGGTACCGTGGCAGGTACGGTAATCCATGCACATATGGCCATAAGGGCCGCGAAAGCGCCGATCATTACAAGATCGACGGTTTTAAATCCGTTTTTTTGAGTCATTGTTTTTCCCTCACATTTGTCACTTTATGTCTAAAGTCTATAGTATCGCGATCTGCAGCGGATTATAGAGCATAAAAAAAGAATTGTCAACCTGTTTTTG
Organism: Lachnospiraceae bacterium; assembly: GCA_024698485.1. Classification (GTDB taxonomy): domain Bacteria; phylum Bacillota; class Clostridia; order Lachnospirales; family Lachnospiraceae; genus RGIG3528. The sequence goes on from JAILRC010000048.1 coordinate 14,630, forward strand.
TTTCAAGGTTGACAATTCATCTCATCACACTTTTATGCTGATCTCTCCGCTGGACAGAAAGTCTTCCGTACCGTCATTGTAACGCACATGAAGGTGGCATTCCTCATCCACCCCCAGGACATGAGCATGTGTCCTGTCAGGACCTGCGGTACCCAGCATTTCATGATCCGCAGTGATCACCGTCACATCCCTGCCTATGCAAAAACATCTTTTTCTGTAATCTTCAAGATAGGAACTGTCAGGGAAAGTCCTGTAAAAGGAAAGGAATTTCCCGATGAGTTCCGCTGCCAGATCGTTCTTAAGATTCTCTTTCTTCTCTTCCCTGTCGTAAACTGCCCCTGCCACATCCTTGATGTCCTCGGGAAAACCGCCTTCGGGCTCCGTAAGGTTTATGCCTATGCCCACCACACAGTAGTCCAGAGTGCCCATTTCTATGGAAGTCTGGGCTTCGGTGAGTATGCCCGAGATCTTTTTTCCTCTCATCCAGATGTCGTTCACCCACTTTATGGAGGTCTCAAAACCCGTAACATTTTCTATGGCCAGTGCTTCCGCCACCGCAGCCACGGTGGTGAGTCTCGCAGCCTTTTCCACCGGCACCCGGGGATGCAGAAGGAAACTCAGATAAAGTCCGCTGCCCTTGGGGGAGAAAAAGCTCCTGCCGCGTCTTCCCTGGCCTGCGGTCTGCTCCTCCGCCACCGCCACCAGATCCCGTGTTTCTCCGTCCGCAGCATATCTTTTCAGCAGACTGTTGGTGGAATCTATGGTCTTGTAGGTCTCGATCTCAATGTCAAAACCCGCTTTTTTAAGTTTATCTTTAATGTAAACCGCCGAAAGGGAATCGGCGGATGTTTTCAGGATGTAGCCCTTATTTCTTATGCCCTCCAGTTCATAGCCCTCATTTTCAAGAGTTTTCACCGCTTTCCATACGGCATTTCTGGAACACCCCAGTTTTTCCGCCAGTTCTTCTCCCGACACCGGACGCCCCTTATTCTCTTCAAGCGCAAGCAGGACCTGCTCCGTAACAGTCATATCGTCACCTCTTGTTTCCCGTTTGTGTGAATGATAGCAGTAAACCCCCATGTAGTCAATAAGGGACCGACAAATGCCGATCCCTTGTGGATTATATCTTATTTATTATCGTGCCAGTATTCATCGGGAGTTGTGGGCCAGTCCGCAGGATTTCTGGAAGGATAGGCGTCACTGTATCTTCCCACTCTTTCCAGCATACGGATGTAGGCCTCAGCCGAATTGAAGGTAGCGTCAAGGTTCATGATGTTCTCGTTTGCTTCCGAAACCTTCTTTAAGTAGTCGGGAACAAGTCCGTAATGGGCAACACCCCGATCGCCGTTGATGTCGAAGCTTCTGTTTCCCGTAACCTGAACGTCGAAGTCCACCGATGCCACGTCATCGCTGTATACGCCTTCATGGAGCGCTCCGAAATCATCATAGTCAACGTCGTTGAACCTGTCTCCGTAGCCGCTGAAGTAAGGCAGCATGCATGCTCCGTTCACATCGCTTCCGTAAGGGATTCCAAGGACAAGATCGTCCGTGGGATCGCTGTTGGTGTTGTACCAGGTGGTGGGAACGGTGTAGGATCGGCCGCCCGTATATCTCTCGTAAAGTTCGTTCTCCAAAACTCCCGTAGTGGGAACTCCGCCTTCGCTGAGTTCGATCATCTTCTCAAGGAAATCGGAAGCACAGATCTGGTGATAGTCCAGTGTTTCCCACATCATGGGTGATATCACGCCACCCAGCTGGAAGACCTTTATCATTCTGGGAATGTCCAGCTGCTCCCAGGCTTCCGCATCCTCCTTGAACATGTCCAGGATCCTGGTGTGACTGCAGATGATGCCGGGATACTTTTCGTCCCAGCATATGTCGAGGACTGCGTTCAAAGCCTTGTCGCTCATATGATCCGCTTCGATGACGATGCGCTTTTCAATGAGTTTTCTGATGAGCCATTCTCCCGTTTCCGTAAGACCGATGGTGTTCTGATGACCCAGTCCGCCGATGCTTGCATCTGCCTTGGGCTGCTTGTATCGTACTCTGGGGTTTACCGCTTCTTCGGGCTGGTAGAAATCCCCCCTGTTCATATAGTTCATGATGCTGAAGACTTCGCCCTGATAGAGCTGACATCCTCCGAAGCCGTTGTTCAATGCGTGGATGGGGAATACAGACCTCACACCCCTGTCATAGAGATGGTCAAGCGCCGCTTCCATACGCGCCAGCTGTCTGTCGCATTCCGACTTGCTCATCTTACCTTCGTGATAAAGCCCCAGATAATCCTCGTCACAGCCAAGGAAGGTGTCCACTTCCACTCCTAGGAAAACTGCCATCTTGCCCTCGGAAATGACTTCCCTGGCCTCTTCGGGACTTGTGACGATCCTGAACCAGCCGCAGCCGGGACCGCCGTACTGGGCGTCTATGTATTTTTCCATTTCATATATGTTATCCAGCTGGATCTCCACCACCTGCATATCATCCGTCTCCCCGCCGGCATAGGGAGGAAGGGCGTTGGTGATGGCTCCCAAGGTTCCGTTGTTCACGCACTGATGGACAAGGACTCTCTGGCCTGCAAGATAGGATCTTTCAAGCCATTTGTAATAGGTCTGGATGTGATCCGTGGAATAGGCTGTGGGCCAATACTCGAAGTTGGGATAGCCGCTTGTGTTGTGGGTAGCGGCTCCGTCAACGATCATGCTCCAGAGACTGAAAATACCGTTTATGCCGTGGGTTCCCGTGCAATCCTTGAGAGCATCAAGGATACCCAGAGAGCTGAAACTTTTTCCGTAGAAAGTGGCTGCACCCGACCCCAGGTCGTGGTTCAGATGAGCGTGAGTGTCCGCATATCCGATGATGGGCTCCCCTACGGGGATCTTTGCCATGGTCTCGGAAAGGGGCACAGCTTCTCCGTTGCCGTCCGTAATGTTTATGCACACGTCTGCCTCAGGGAAAGGATTGGTTCCCGAAGTCTCTTCAAAAAAGAAGTGACAGGAGTCGTCCACCGTGGATCTCCACTTGAGAGATGTGCCCTTTATGCACACATACTGGTTCTTTTCGACAGAAAGAAGTGTGCAGGATCCGTCCTCAAGAACGTTGATCTTCCATTTGACTCTGTTGTTCAGAGAATTGTTCCTTACAATGGCGTTAAAAGTGTTGTAAGTCAGATATCTGCTGTCGGCATCGTAAAGAAGATACTCTCCTAGGGCAGTGGGCTTAAGGTAGAAGATCATGCCCTTGTTGAATTCCGCAGCCTGCGCTTCGTATCCGGCACTGTTCCCCAACAGATATTTACCGTTTGAAGCCTTGATCCTGTAGAACCTGTTGGCAAGTTCATACATGGGTTTTCCCTTGTCCGATCCCGCCGCTCTCGCTTCAAGAGCCGGAGATCCCACAAAGCAGAAGATCAGCACAAATGCCGCCAAAAGCGACATGGCCTTTAAAAGCATCCCTTTTTTCATAAAAATACCTCCTTTGGAAAACGATCTGTTTTCTCACGATCAAATGTATCCCATCCTCTTTTCAAAGCATATCGTTTTTGTCATATTTTATATTGTAATAGTCTACCGATTTTCTCCGAAAAATGTTAAATCGTTCCGTTGTCGCCAGCTCTGCGACCCCTTTCCCCCCCCAATCTCTTCCGTAAAAAAATACACTTGCAAAACTCTTGTCCCGCGTGATATAATTCACACCAAAGATGTATTCAGACAGAAGACACTCGCCGTAGGGCTGAAAGGAAAGAAAATGAAAAAGTTTTTTAGATTTTTGGGCGGATTAACATCAATTGCTGCCGTTGGTTTCGGTGCATATTGTGTATATAAAAAGGTTAAAGAAAACAAAGAAGAGGAAGATGAAGATTTTGACGATCTCTTCGATGATGAAGAACTGGACGAGAACAAATCAGATCGCGAATATGTATCCATAAACATTACGGGCGACGAGGATACAAAGACAGCAGCCAAAGAGGATGCATCTTCCGAAGAAGAAAAAGAAGATAAAGAATGATCTTTCACCCCGACTTCAGCTCGGGGTTTTTTTAATATTGTAAAAAGGGAGAAAGCATATGTATGACTATCTTATCGTAGGCGCAGGCCTCTATGGAGCGGTGTTTGCAAGGCTTGCCACAGATGCGGGCAAAAAAGTTCTTGTGATCGACAAAAGAAGCACGGTGGCAGGTAACATCTATACCGAAAAACAGGAAGGCATCAACGTTCACATTTACGGTGCCCACATCTTCCACACCAACAACAAAGAGGTGTGGGATTTCCTGAACAGATATGCCACCTTTAACCGTTTTACCAACAGTCCGGTGGCCAATTACAAGGGTGAGCTCTACTCTCTTCCCTTCAATATGTACACTTTCAACAAGATGTGGGGAGTGGTGACTCCGGAGGAAGCTGCGGCAAAGATCGAGGAGCAGAGGAAAGAGATCAAGGGAGAGCCCAAAAATCTCGAAGAGCAGGCCATATCCTTAGTGGGCCGCGACATCTACGAAAAGCTCATCAAGGGCTACACCGAGAAGCAGTGGGGAAGAGACTGCAAAGACCTGCCCGCTTTCATCATAAAGCGTCTTCCCGTGCGCCTCACCTTCGACAACAACTATTTTAACGCACTTTTCCAGGGCATTCCCGTGGGCGGTTACACAAAGATGATCGAGAATATGCTAAAAGGCATAGAAGTGCGCCTTAACACCGACTATCTCAAGGATCGTGAAAACCTTAAGGCATTGGCGAAAAAAGTAGTTTACACAGGTCCCGTGGACGCTTACTTCGACTACTCTCTCGGCACACTGGAGTACCGTTCCGTACGTTTTGAGAACGAGACTCTGGACAAGCCCAGTTTTCAGGGTAATGCGGCTGTCAACTACACTGACCGCGAAACACCCTGGACCAGGATCATCGAGCACAAGTGGTTTGAATTCGGCAAGGACGAGAACGGAAACGACCTTCCCAAGACCGTCATCAGCCGTGAATACAGCTCCGAATGGAAGCCCGGAGACGAGCCCTACTATCCCGTAAACGATGCCAAGAACGGTGCCCTGTACGAAGAATACAGGAAGCTTGCCGAAAAGGAAAACAACGTCATTTTCGGCGGACGTCTCGGCGAATACAAATACTATGACATGGACAAGACTGTGGAAGCTGCCATGGACAAATTTAAAAAGGAAGGCAGATAGATCTACCTTCCTACCCAGTCGTTCAGGACTTTTATGAGTTTCTCCATTTCCAGAGGTTTTGCGAGATGCTCGTTCATACCCGCATTTCTTGACATCTGAACATCCTCCGCAAAAGCGTTTGCGGTGAGAGCTATGATCGGAACCTTTTTGTAATAGGCTCCGGTCATTTTTCTTATGTTGGAAGCCGCATCAAACCCGTTCATCACGGGCATCTGAAGATCCATGAAAACTATGTCGTAGTACTTTGCGGGAACGGAAGCCATCTTTTCCACCGCTTCCTTGCCGTCTTTCACCCTTTCCACCGCCATGTTGGTCATGCCGATGAGTTCCGTGGCTATTTCAGCGTTGATCTCGTTATCCTCCACCAGGAGGCATCTTGTGCCCGAGAAATCGTTCTGCAGGCTCTTTTCTTCCTTTTCCTTTTTCCCTTTCTCTTCGTCCGCAGTCTTAAGTACCACAGTCACCACAAAGACCGTACCCTTGTTGAGTTTACTGGAGACTTTGATACTTCCGTTCATCATTTCCACAAGGTTCTTGGTGATGGCCATGCCCAGACCCGTTCCCTGGATGTGCTCCAGTCTTTCGTCATCCGTGGCTCTGGAAAAGGGTTTGAAAAGATTTTCCTGGAATTTTCTGCTCATGCCGAATCCGTTGTCGGAAACGGTGATTTCCAGCATGGTAAAGCCCCGACGATCGATGTCCTTTTCGCTGACGGTGATGCGTATCATTCCGTTTTCGGGGGTGTATTTAAAGGCGTTGCTGGTAATATTGTTCATGATCTGCCTGATGCGCCCCTTGTCTCCGATGACTCTCGGATGAGGGAAATCCGCTCCGATCACTTCGATGTTCTGTTTCTTCTCTTCAGCCTGAGTTTCCGCAATGATCTGCATACCTTCCACAAGTTCGGAAACATCAAACACTTCTTCCTGCAGGAAACTCTGTCCCGCCTCGATCTTGCTCATATCAAGGACTTCGTTGATAAGATCCAGAAGCTGTCCCGAAGATATGGCGATCTTTTTAAGGCAGTCCTTCACCCTGTCCATATCATCAATATGGCTTTCCGCGATCCGGGTCATTCCCACGATGGCATTCATGGGTGTCCTGATGTCATGGGACATATTGGCAAGAAAGGCACTCTTTGCGGAATTGGCTTTCTCCGCATTGATATATGCTTCTTCCAGAGCGGAACGGCTTCTTTCGTCCTGGTCCTTTAGCTGACTGATGTCCTCGGCGCAGAGCAGAGCCGTCTCCACTCCCATGCTTCCCTTTTTCAAAGGAATGATGAATAGTTTTTCCCACTTGGAAGCAAGCCCCGCCAAATGGTATTCATATGCCCTGTAGGTGTTCTTTTCCTCCAGGAAACGCTTGAGGCTCATGGGACTCAGAGCGATCATTACGGATCTTTTAGCGTTGATGTCATAGGCCATTCGGCCCACATATTCCACCATATCCGTATATCTTCCCGTGTCCTGAAGATTTTTGTCCACCGTTTCTTTTCCGGTGATAAATGTAAATGTATTCTCTACAAAATCTATCTCTATAACCTTTGTAAAAAGGCTTATGACCGCACTGATGATGTTGTCGGAAACCGCATTCTGTTTTTCCAGTTTTTTGCTCCTCTTACGCTCATAAAACATGAGCACCAGAAGATAGGCAGTAACGCTGCCCACGCACACCAGCTGAAGCGTAGCCAGTGCTCTGTAATTGTCACGCAGGATCCTGGATGTGATGTCGTCGGGAATGATCTCGATTATGATGAGGCCGCTGTGTTCGCAAAAGGTGTTCTTAATATAGTCAAAGCCCGTATTCGTGGCCTTCTTAAAACATTCCGTTTCATCTGCCGTGGGGATGGTATAGTTTTCTTCTTCCTCTGTTTTCACATATTTTTCCGAATTAAAATGCTCACTTGCAGTCTCATGCCTGTGAGTACACCCGTAACTCGTCACAACTCTGCCTTCGGAAGTGATGAGAATGGCCTCCACCGGCAACCCGTAGTAACTTCCCGAAAGAAAATCTCCCATCCCGTCGCTGTCATATCCGCCGAACAGAACGCCCCATATTTCCCCGTCCTTCATGACGGGAGCATAGGAAAGAAGATAGTTTTTTTTCGTCAGAGATGCGTTAAACACCAGTCCCACGCCTGTTTTTCCCTGTATACCGTTTTTATAGTACTCGGTCTCTGAAGCATCATATCTCACTCCTTCACTGGTGACGGCATTGCCTTCCCTGTCACAAAAACCCACAACAGTGAAAGATGAGTTGTCGCGGATCCTGACCACTCCTTCCGCAGTGATATCCGATCCGTCCCCTACCGCAGATTCCATTTTGGCAAGGATCCTGATGGCATTTTCTGCCCCTGAGACTACACTGTCAAAAAAAACAGCATTTCTCTTACCCTCAGTTTCAAGAAACGTCTTCATATCATTCATTGTCTTCTTTTTAAGTGCATCAGAATAAGTGCCCATCGATGCGGTGATAATGATGAGCACTACCAGGAGAAGCACTATATGCAATCTTCCGCTCTCCTCAGGTTTTTCCTCTGCGACACGGTTCGGACGTTTTTTCATAGTCTTGATCCCAAGCTACACAAATACTTTTCTTCGCCACAGGTTCCGATAAAATGGTCAGGTCCCTGTTTTTAAATCACACTTCCCAACCATATCATTCATTATAAATCCAAATCTCCAACAAAAGTCGGCGCCTAAGCGGAAAACTTCCGCTTAGGCGCCGATTTTTTTCGTTCATATATCAGGAAAGCAGGATCCTGTCATTATCCAGAGCATTTCCCGCATTTTCTTTAAATTTTCTAAGCAGATCTTCCGTAGTCAGAGACTTCTTTTCATCTCCGCTCACATCATAGATCACGTTTCCGTTGTCCATCATTATGAGACGATTGCCAAGTTCCAGAGCCTGCTGCATGTTGTGAGTGATCATGAGACAGGTGAGATTGTTCTCTTCCACTATCTTTTTCGTAAGTTCTATGACCTTGTCCGCAGTTGCGGGATCGAGAGCCGCCGTGTGTTCATCCAGAAGAAGGATCTTGGGCGGATTGTATGTGGCCATGAGGAGAGTCAGAGCCTGACGCTGACCTCCCGAAAGAAGTCCCACAGGCTGTTCAAGCCTGTCCTCAAGCCCCATTTCAAGGAGAGAGAGTTTTTCCTTAAAAGCGTTCCTCTCGGCTTTTGTGATGCGTGAAAGCCAGCCGCCGCGTCCCGCCGCCAGAGTGAGGTTTTCTTCTATGCTCATGCCCGGAGCGCTTCCCAACATGGGATCCTGAAAGAGTCTGCCTATCTTTCTCGCTCTTTTGTGATCCGACTGCATGGTAATGTCTTCGTCATCAAGAAGTATCCTTCCCGAATCGGTAAAAAAGCTTCCGGCGATAGCATTAAAAAGGGTCGATTTTCCCGCTCCGTTGGAACCAATGATGGTGATGAAATCCCCGTCATTCACCGTAAGGGAAAGATCTTTTATGGCCACCTTTTCATTAATGGTCCCGGGATTAAATGTTTTGGATATGTGCTCTATCTTAAGCATTTTCATCCCTCCTTTCCCCGGCGTAGCCTTTCTTCAGTTCAAGTTTTCTCATGAACATGGGATACCTGGATCTCATGTAAGGTCCGAAGATAGCGATCACCACGATCACGGAAGAAACAAGTTTAAGCATTGAAGCAGGCATATTAAATCTCAGCGCTATGGTGTAGACCAGTCTGAAAAGGACAGCTCCGATAACCGCACCCACGGCGCGCTTTGCGATCTTCCCTCTGCTCATGAACACTCCGCCGATGAGGAGAGAAGCAAGGGCTATGGTAACCATACCGCCTCCGATGTCAATGTTTGCGGATTTCTGATACTGGGCCATGAGACATCCCGAAAGACCTGTGATGGCGTTGGCTACACAAAGGCCTGTGATGGTGGTGAAGGCAGGATTGATGGATGAAGCTTTCACCATGGCCGAATTGTTTCCGGTGGCACGGATGGCAAGTCCAAGACGCGTTCTTAAGAAAAAGGCCAGAAAAAGGATCACGATGATGACAAAAAACAACACAGTGAGTGTCTTGTACCAGTCAAGCCAGATCCCGAGAGCCGTATTTCCTTCTTTGTCAAACAACGATCTCATCATTGTAAAGACCGTCTTAACTTTATTAAGATTCACCTGAGAAGAATCTCCCATAATGGCGATGTTTACGGAATACAAGCCTGTGTTGACCACGATTCCGGAAAGCAGGCTGTCTATGCCCATCTTTGTCTGGAGTATGGAAACCACAAAACCTGAGATTACTCCCGCAAACATGGCTGCAAATACAGCCAGGATGGGATGTCCCGAAAGGGCCACCATAGCACCCACGGCTGCTCCCAGAGTGAAGCAGCCGTCGGTAGACAGATCGCATACATTTAACATGGAATAGCTCAGAAACAGCGCCAGAACCGTAAGGGAACTGATGAGACCCAATTCAAGCGTTGTCTGGATCAGAAGCATCATAACTCAATCCTCCGAAAACGATAGCTGTTACTTTCAAGACTTCCCCATCAGTTAAAAGATTCGGCTGTCTTGATCTCCTGCACCTTTGTGCAGAGAGGGGAAAACGCCTTCTTTATGGTTTCAAAGTCAAAACCGATGGTCTTGCAGATCTCTGTATTTACTGTGGCTGTTCCGTTGTCAAAGGTACGAACGGGAACATCCTTGGGGTTCTTCTTGTCAACCAGTATCTCTTTGATCATTTCCGCAGTTTCAACACCGAGGTTTGCATAATCCACGCCGTATCCGAGGAAGGCACCGTTCAGGGCGAAGGAATCCGCACCTGCATAGTGAGGGATCTTTGCTGCCGCAAGCTTCTCATAGATGGAAAGTTCTGCCTGCATGATGGTGTTGTCACTGGGTGTGAAGATTGCATCCACGCCGTCTGCGATCATTGCATCCGCAGCAAGGATAACTTCGGAAACGTTTGTACCTGTATGCTCTACGAACTTAACGCCCTTCTTGTTGAGGTAATCCTTAGCCTGTGCAATGGCTGTTGTGGAAGCATCCTGACCTGCGTCATAGAGAAGTCCGATGAGGTCGGCGTTGGGATCTGCAGCGAAGATGAGGTTGAAAATAGCTGCGGTATCAAGGTAGTCGGAAGTTCCCGTCACATTTGCGCCGGGCTTTTCAAGAGATTCGACTATGCCTGTTGCAAGAGGATCGGAAACTGCAGCAAACACTACGGGGATCCTGTTGTCTTCCGTAGCCCCCTGCATGGTCATGGCAACGGGTGTTGCAATGCCCACCATAAGATCCACCTTCTGGGCGATGAAATTCTGAACGATCTGGTTCATGAGGTTTGCATCTGCGTTGCAGTTCTGATAGATGATCTCGAACTTGATGTCATCTGTTTCGCAGCTCTTAAGTGTATTCTGAATGTTCTCGCAGATCTGGTTCAGGGAAGCGTCATCCACGTAATTGCAGAGACCGATCTTAAAAGTTGCATCCTTCTTCTTTCCGCATGCCGCCATGCTGAGCACCATTGTGAGTGCCATTAATACCGTAACGATCCTTTTCATTGTTTTCTTCATTTTCTTTTCTCCTTTGCACTTTAAATGTTTGTTTTGCTCCGGGACAAGATTATAAGTAAAAAAAACCTGTCCTAAGCAGTTATCTGCTGGGACAGGTCTGAAATCTCAATTTCCTGCGGTGCCACCCGGCTTGGTGTGAATACTCACATCCTCTCATACGTACTCAACCTGATGAAAGTTTTTATACGCTGCTGTTTTTAACGAAGTGTCGTCTCCGTCTCGCCTACCTTCGCTCGGTTCGGTTCGCCCTCGGAAGCCCATTCATCATCATCCTTGCTGCCGCAATCCCACCGCCTGCGGCTCTCTGAGTGTAGGTTTAATGACTACTTACTCTTCTTCAACGGTTTTGCCATACTTTACCATAGCAACGTGGTGTTGTCAAGAGGTTTTTTCTTATTTTGCTTTTCATTTATTTTTTTCTTGAAAAGTGTTATCATTAGAAAAACTCTTTTGTGGAGGAAACCGATGCGCGGAATAAAAAAGAAGATCTTCAGCATAATACAGATCGGCAACAAAGAAGATGTACCCAGCACCCTCTTTGACTACGGGATCATCGCCGTCATCGCCGTCAATCTCTTTGCAACACTCTTCTCCACTTTCGAGGCTTCGAAACCCTATGCCGGACTGCTGGACATTACGGAGACGGTAACGGTGGTGATCTTCACCGTTGAATACGCCTTAAGGATCTGGACCTCCGACAGCCTTTTCCCCGATTCATCAAAGGGTGTGGCTGTTTTAAGATATGTTTTTTCCTTTTACGGCATCATCGAACTCCTGACCTTCCTGCCCTTCTACCTGCCTTTCATCTTTCCGGCGGGAGCCGTGGCTTTCAGGATGTTCCGCGTCATAAGGATCTTAAGGCTCTTTAAGATCAACGCCCAATACGACGCCTTCAACGTCATCATTTCGGTTCTTAAAGAAAAAAGGAACCAACTCTTTTCTTCCATCGCCATGATACTGATCCTCATGGTTTCCGCGTCACTCTGTATGTACTCTCTGGAGCATGAGACCCAGCCGGACCTCTTCCAAAATGCCTTTTCCGGCATATGGTGGGCCGCCTCCACTCTCCTTACCATAGGTTACGGAGACATCTATCCCGTCACCATTGCAGGTAAGATCATGGCCATCATCATATCCTTCCTGGGTGTGGGCATGGTAGCCATCCCCACAGGTATCATTTCCGCAGGTTTCGTGGAACAGTACACCAGAGTCCGTGACCTTCCCGCCCTAAAGCCCGGCTCAAAGCTTGAACTCCTGACCTACGAGATATCTCCCGATCACCCCTGGTCCAACAAGCCTGTCAGCGAGATAAGGCTAAACAAACAGGAGATCGTTGCAATGATAGTCAGAGGCAGCGATGAGCTGATCCCCCACGGTGCAACGGTGATCCGCCCCAACGACACGGTGATCGTATACAAAAAGCCCTGAATACGCCCATAATAAAACAGCCGCTGCCGCGGCTGTTTTTCTGTAAAGATCTCCTAAAATATCCTGAAACAGTTCCCTATAAGCTCCAGTTCAAACAAAATGTAGTACTTTATATTCTTAAACTTAAAAGGCACATGTCTCACCTTCCGAAGATTCCCCACGCCTTCAAACAGGGCTTTCAGATAAACTCCCGTAAGCCCGTGTCTTGCAAAGAACACAGCCTTTAACAGGATTCCCGAAAGGATGAAGGGGAAGTTCACAAGATGCAAGAGAAAAGGCAGGTTCTTAAAGTTCATCCACACCAGATTTCTGGTGCCCAGCCTTGTTTTAAACTCATTGTATCTCTTTCCGCTCTTGTTGGCGGTCCCGCTGCCGTAGTGGATGACTTGCGCCTCCGGAACATAGACATTTCTGTAACCCGCAAGTTTCCCCCGGATCCCAAGATCCAAGTCTTCCCTGTAGGCAAAGAAAGCCTCGTCCAAAAGACCGATCTCATCCAGAACCGACTTTCTGTATATGCAGGCTCCGCCGCAGGGTGCGGTGATCTCCGCTCTCTTACAATACTTTGCCGCAGGTTTCCTGTTGCCCCGTTGAAAAGCAAGGCCAAAGAGGGTGTAAAGATCGCCCGCATCATCCACAAGGCTGTGGTCGGAGTACATGAGCATCTTGGCGGAAGCTCCGAAGACCTTTTCGTCTTCATCAAGAGCCTTGCACAGGTTTTCAATAAAGCCGGGAAGCACCTCCGTGTCATTGTTCAGGAGAAGGACATATTCTCCTTCCGCTGCCGTCAGCCCCCGGTTGACCGCCGGTGCAAAGCCGCGGTTCTCAGAGTTTTCTATGATCCTGACCTGCGGATGGTTTTCCCTTATCCACGAAACGGAACCGTCTTTGGAAGCATTATCCACGATTATGATCTCCGTTTCATCAAAAGAAACCCCGGCCAAAGAGCCGAGGCATTTTTCCAGGAAATGTTTTCCGTCCATATTGGGGATTATCACGGAAACTTTTTTCATTTACAGTTTCAAAACCTCCATGATCCTAAAGGCAGCATTGCTGTCACGATGAGCAAAGGCCTTTTCCATAAACACATCGGATCTCACGGAATCGTGTTTTGCGGGGTCGGAAGCCAGTTTGAGGATCTCATCCGCAAGAGCATCTATCCTTCTGAAGACAGGACCCGGAACGAAACTGTCATAATCCTCATAGAAGCCTCTTTCAGCATCCCTGTAATAATCAAGATCGGGAGCATAGAACAGCACGGGACGTTCAAGAATGGCAAAATCGTAACATATGGACGAATAGTCCGTTACAAGAATATCAGCCTTTCTCATTATCATGTTCAGATTGTCCTGTCCCGAAACATCGACACAGTTTCCGAACATAAAGTACTCGGACCTGCCCTTGAGTTCATGAGCCACATGGGGATGAAGTCTGAGCAACACCTGGATCTTTCTGTTCTTGCTCTGAAGTTTTCTTAAAAGAGTTCTTATCTCATAGTAAGGAGCATCTCCGGGAATGTTCTCTCTGAAGGTTGTTGCAAAGAGAACCGTGAATTTGTCCTTATCTCTGATATCATCATTATAGTCATGAGCCTCAAAAAGTTCATCACATCTCGGACTACCGGTGACAAAGATCTTCTCGTAAGGAAGGCCGAAACAGCCCTTGTAGATCTGCTTGGTGTATTCAGAAGCCACAAAGAGATGGGTGATCTTGGAATAGCAGCCTTGCTCCAGTTCCTTAAGTCCCCCTTCCGTGGTGTCCAGTCCGAAGCGTTTAATGGTTCCCGTTCCGTGCCACAGCATGGCTATCTGAACATCTTCGGGAACATTACAAAAGCCCAGAGGCAAAAAAGCATTGTCAAGAAAGACCGTGCGGCAGCTTCCCATCTGAAAACTCTTAATGACAAAGAATCTGAAAGCTCCGAAAATGTTCTTTCCGAAATCGGTATGAGCCCGGTTCAGGAAGTAGGTCCTGTAACCCTTTGCCCTTACCTTCTGCATCATACTTCCGCAGTTTCCCGTCATTCCGCCGTCATGAGTCATAACAAAGAACACGCCCTTCTTTTTAAAAGGCAGACGTGCTCTGAAATTGTAAAAGGCTGCAAACAGACGATATCCTTTTAACTTTTTTTCTGAAATCTCGTAATCCATCTTAAATATTATACTTGAGGTAGACCAGTACCCAAACCTTCCTTTCGGAATCAAAGCTGACGCTTACTATCATCTCGATGGGAATGCTCTGATTGTTGAGATAGGTAGTGAGCTTGTCAATATACTGAAATTCCATAAATGTGTATTTAGTAGGTAAAGCGTTGTGTTCCATTTTTCCACACTCCTTATGCAAGTAATCGAATACTCTTCCCCTGCAGGATCATCGCCCCTTTTCCCCGTCCTGACACTTGATTAATATAACGCATTCGTAAAAAAATGTAAAGCGCACATTACACACAAAAAGGCAGTCGTGCATATATATGCTCAACTGCCTTTGATCCTCATTTTACCAGAAATCTCTCAACAATTTCCTTTACATGATCCGGATCGATGGGTTTTGAAATGTGCTCGTTCATTCCGCATTCCTTCGCCATCTTCACATCTTCCATAAAAGCATTTGCCGTCATGGCAATGATGGGTATGTTCTTTGCATCGTCCCTGTTCATGGTCCTGATGGCTTTGGTGGCCTCATATCCGTTCATAAGCGGCATCATGATGTCCATGAATATGCATTTGAACTCTCCTATGGAGGAGGCTCTGAACTTGTAGACCGCATCTTCTCCGTCCGTGGCTTCCACAATGTCCATATTCATCTCCATGAGAAGTTCCTTTGCTATCTCCCTGTTGATGTCATTGTCTTCCACAAGAAGGACTTTAATGTTCTTAAGGTCCACATTTTTGTGAATTTTCTTCACTTCTGCGATGTTGTGGGTGACAGGTGAGAAATCCACGTCAAAATCAAAGTTAAGGGTAACCACCGTTCCCACGTTCACTTCACTCTGAATGTCTATGGTGCCTCCCAGCATATCCACAAAATTCTTTACGATCAGCATTCCAAGGCCGGTCCCTTTGTATTTGGAATGAACTCCGTCCCTTTCCACCTGCGAAAAAGGTTCATATATCTTCTTAAGAAAATCCTGGGTCATTCCTATGCCCGAATCCGCAATGACGTATTTTACATGCAGTTTTCCCTTGTCCGGAGACAGATAGTTCTCGGAACGGAAAATGATATTCTTGCCGTCGGGCGTGTATTTTATCGCATTTGAAAGAATGTTCATCACCACCTGGCGGAGCCTCAGGCCGTCAGTGAGAACGCAGTCCACCGCAGGCGGTTTGCAGTCCGTGATGATCTCCAGCCTTCTGTCCACCATATAACCCTGCATTATGGACATAAAGTTGTTTTCCATTTCCCTTAAATTCACCGATTCATGAGCCATCTCGATCTTTCCGCTCTCGATCCGGCTCAGGTCAAGACTGTCGTTTATGAGAGCCAGAAGGTGATCCGAAGAACTCCTGATCTTTTCCAGACAATCCTCCACTCTCGCTTTGTTCTCCAGGTTTTCCATAGCTATCCTTGTCATGCCCACAATGGCATTCATGGGTGTGCGGATGTCATGACTCAGATTGGAGAAAAAGCCGGATTTCGTCTCGCTGGCCTGTTTAGCCTCCTCGTAGGCCCATTCTATGGCTGCTTCTCTCTCCAGTTCTTTTCTCTTGCTCTCATCGATGATCTGGATGGAGAACACGATATGGTCGATCTTTCCGCCATTGTCCTCAGTCATTTTTGTAACCGATGCCCTTGCCCATTCCCCCACATCATTGATGTAGTCCACGGAAATGGTCTTTTCATCCCTCATACGTTCATCCAGGGTGTTCGGATCCATGAATTCCATGACCTTTTCCCTGTGCTCGTCCGACACGTTCAGCCGCATAAGGCCTATAGCCGTCTCCAGACTGTCTTCTTCCAGAAGGAACTCCGCAGTCCTTCGATTGTGTATGAGGGTCTTGTATCTTTTATGAGAAAGGCTCACATATGCAAGGACCATATAAGTTTCGGAAATGACCCGGTTCAAGACATCATAACGTTTTTCATCTATGATGCTCTCTGTGAGCCAGAGAACGCTCTTAACTTCTCCCTCCGCTCCTTTGGAGTAGATCTTAAATCCCGTCTTCACCCACCCAAGCCTGGTAGAGTTCACATCAAGGCTAAGGGTGCCGGAGGAAGCCAGTCTTTCCGAAAGGGTGGACATATTAAAGAAATCCCTGTCTGCTTTGGAGGCTTCGGGATACATATATTCCGCCACCCATATGTTCATCATCTGCTGGAGATTGTCTTTGAAATTTTCAAAACGCCCGGTCCTCTCAAAAGGCTTAACAGTCACCACTTCACAGGTGTCCAGATCGATCCTGTAAACAGCCAGATAATGATCCGACACCGTCCTCATGAAATGCATCCGGTCCTCGCTGCCCTGTTTCTCGCGGTCGGAATTTTCCTCCACATAGAGGATAAAAGCAGCCGCTCCTCTGTCATCACGCGTAAGGGAATAGAAACTGCATTTGCACCAGTGATCGTCATTGTCGATATATTCAAAGGATATTTCGTCTCGCTCTCCCAATCGCATCCTAAGATCGGATAGCTGCAAAAATCTGCCGAGCCCTTTTCTGAACTCCCCGTGTTTGATCCCTTCCGTCATACGGTCAAATGCCGTCTGTGCCTCTTCGGGTGACTTGACATCGGGTCCGCTCTCCTTATCTTTAAAGACTTCCCGAATGTTCTCCATATCAATGACACAGCGGTATCTATAAGGTCGGCTGAGTTTTCCGCATATGAGTTTTGCAAGGTTCAGTTCCTTTTCTTTCTTCCTTGCTTCCGCTCTGAAGCCTTCATTGCTCTCCCCCACCATGATCCTGGCCAGCTGAAGATTTTTGAATTTTGCTGCCTCCAGCTCGTTTCCGGTGGTGGCGATGAGGTTCAGCATATTTTGAATGAATCCCAGCCCCGATACGGAACCTTCTATATTATAGACGGTAACAAATCCCACTACGGTGGAGTAGCAGAACACAGGCATGAGAAGTTCGTTTTTTACCCCCAGGAAGCTGAGCTTATTGTATACCTCGCGGTCATCGTACTTTATCTTTTTCAGATCTTCCAGGAAACAAAATCTTCCGGGCTTAAAGGAATTTTTGAGTCGGGTGTTCAAAAGCAGAGAAAATTCTTCACTTTTCGGTTTTGCCTTTTCGTCATTTCGTAAAACCGAACTGGCATAGATGCTCCTGCTCCTGCCGTAAAGGACAAAATACGAAGCCTCCGCATCAAGGAAACGGCACATCCGGTCCAGGACCCATTCGACTCTGTCTTCGAAGAGTATATCGCTCTCCACGAAAAAGACCATGCAGTCGTTGACCATCTGCATGAGTTCCTTTGTATCACCTTTTCCCGTTTTTTTCTCAATTTCTTCGTAGGTGATCCTGTGCCTGTCCATAAGATAGTTAAGGACAGTTTCCCGTGAGCAAAAATTCTTCTCGCCCATATTCCACCTCCCCGTCTCAAAACGCACGGACTCTCTCATTTAAAAGAGAGCCACACAAGTGATTATATATAGTTTTTTAAAAAATAACAATAAACACAATCTTTTGTGTGAAAAATTTATACTTTATTTAGACCTATTCTGATAATCAAGCCTTTATGCGCAACAGGTCAACAGTTTTATGGTAAATTTTACCTAGGGAAAATATATATGTGAAATCGATTGTGTGTATTTCATTTTTGTGCAACTTGCACAAAAAATCGGTTGCATTTTTGTATATGTAATCGATTGCACATTTTTGCTTTTTGGTATATGCTAAAAGCAGTCAGTGATTTATGCCTTTAAAATTGCGGTTTTTGAGTACATGCGCAAATTTTGTCACTGTTTTATTCATATTTAAAATATTTCAGTAATTTTTTAGGCATATTGTACAAGTTTTAGGGGAGATATACATGAGATTTAAAATAATAAGAACGATCATCGCCGTCTGTGCTCTTGCACCGGCATTTGTACTGCCGGCCTCGGGCTGCGGCACGGAACCTTCCGTGTTCCCGTCTGCTGCACCAAGCCCCGCCGAAACGGATGTACCTTCCGTGATCACCAAAGAATGGGATCCCGGTGAGCTTCTGATGGCGGATTTCACACTTTATAACGTGGACTGCGGCTCCGTTTCGGAAACCTCCTTCCCCGAAGGAACGTCCCGGGGACTGTGTCAGTCGGTTTCGGATCAGCCTTACGGAAAAGATCCCGTTACGGAAGCCGTCTGGGGTTATCGCGAAGATCCTTCGGTCCTTCGTGAAGAAGACTCTCTGGGAGAAGGCTTCACAGTTTCCAAATGGGTGATCGACAAGGAAACAACGGACCCGAACCAAACCTCCATCTGCTACGATTTTCAGGTTCCCGAAGGAAACTACACCGTGACACTGGGTTTCTTCAATCCCTTCGGAGTCAGAAAGATCGATGTGGACTGTGAAGGACGTAAACGGATCTCGGGTGAAAAGATCCTTCGTTACAGCACCAACGAAAAAGAATTCGATGTAAGTGTCAGTGACGGGGAGCTCAACCTGAAGGTTTACAACTCCGCTGCCAACACTTTCATGGAAACCCCAATCTTAAGTTACATAAAGATAGCAAAAGAACCGGAATACACAAGGGAACTCCTTGCCGCAGCAGTGGAAGCCATGTCGGGAGTCAACACCGACGACTATACATCCGAATCCGCAGAAGCCTATCTCTCAAGCCTCGAAAAAGCAAAAACCTACCTTGCAAAAGAAAGCAACAAGGGATCCGCTTCCATTAAACTAAAATTCAAAGATCTAAGGGAGAGTTACAAAATGCTTACAAAAAAGTACAAATATGATTCTTTCAGACCCGGCGAGGTCTGGACCGATACCGAGGGAACTCCTGTTCAGGCCCACGGCGGCCAGGTTCAGCAAATGGAGATCCCCGATCCCGACACCGGCAAGACCGTCACAAAATGGGTATGGGTAGGCGAAGACAAGACCCACGGATACCGCGGCGGCGTATGCGCATATACTTCCGATGACCTTTACAACTGGCACTACGAAGGCATCATCATGAGAAATGTTCCTTCCAGAAGATCTCTTGAAAAGGAAGAATATTTCAAGAGCCTGTACGCAGGCTATACGGATGCCCAACTTGACGATGTGGCCCTTGCTCTCGATGCGGAGCGTGCGGTCATAGAGCGTCCCAAGCTCATATACAACGAAAAGAACAAACAGTACGTTCTCTGGTTCCATGCAGACGGTCCCACCGCCACCAGCGACAGCAATTATGCCGCTGCCTGTGCGGGAGTTGCCGTAAGCGACACCCCCTTCGGTCCCTATCGTTTTGTTGGAAGGTACAGGCTCAACACCTGTCCTCCCGATCAGGAAGACAAACATCCCCAGAGCAGAGGCATGGCAAGAGACATGAACCTTTTCAGGGATACGGACGGAACTGCCTACATCATCTACTCCAGCGAAGAAAATCTCACGCTTTACATATCAAAGCTCAACGACGATTACACCTACCTTGCCACTCCTCCGGAGCAGGCTGTCTACGGAAAGGATTTCATCCGTCTCTTCCCCGGGGCACAGCGCGAAGCTCCCGCCCTCTTCCTTAAGGACGGAAAGTACTACCTCATGACTTCAGGCTGCACGGGATGGGCTCCCAACCAGGCGAGATACTACATGGCAGACTCGGTCATGGGCGAGTGGGTGTCTTACGGAGATCCCTGCATCGGTGATGAAAAACACACCACCTTCGACTCCCAGAGCACATGTATCTTCCAAGATCCTGCCACAGGCACCTGGATCTATATGGGTGACAGGTGGTTCTCCGACAAGCTGAACGATTCCAGATACATCTGGCTTCCCATCAGTTTTACGGACAAGGGAGAAATGCGTATCGGATTTGTTTCGGAATGGACCTTAAAGTAACACTAAATCGGCGGAGGGAAAGAAATGAAAGGTCATTTCATTAAAAAAGCCACTGCTCTTGCTCTGGTCGCTGTCCTTGCCCTGCCTCTCACATCAGTCAAGGGTGCGGCGGTAAAAACCGAGGACGCGAGACCGGATCTTCAGGCAATGGTACATAACGCAGACAGCTACAGCGCCTATCTGGATGCTCACAGGGACGCTGCGGTCCCGGACAGGGAGATCCAGATCCCGGGAGCGTCCTATAAGACTGCAGACACAGGGTTTGAAGTTCTTGATTCCTATGAAGGCAGAAGCGGCAAAAGTCTCCTGACAGGCGAAGAAGGTTCCGTAACCTATGAATTCAATGTTTCGGAAGCGGGTTTCTACAACATCCGCATCACCTATTTTCCTGTCAAGGGAAAGAACAACACCATCGAAAGAAAATTGTACGTCAACGGAGAGATTCCTTTTGACGGTTCGCAGTACATAGAATTCACAAGGATATGGCAGGATGCGGAGGAGATTCTCAGAGATTCCAGAGGCAATGACATCCGCCCCCGTCAGGAAGAAGCTCCCACATGGCTCTCCTCCTTTGTGAAAGACAGCGACGGATATGTTACGGAAGCCTATAAATACTATTTTAAAAAGGGAAAGAACACCATCACCCTCACTTCCGTAAAAGAGCCCATGGTCATCGGAGAGATCCTTTTAACCCATGAACCCGCTCTCCCGTCCTACGCAGAATATGATGCAGCCAACAGAGCCGCAGGGCTTAAGGAAGCATCCGGAGATCCCGTAAAGATCCAGGGTGAAGATGCCGTCCTTAAATCCGATTCGACTCTTTATCCAATACCCGACAGAACGTCTCCTCTTACCGAACCCTACAACGCTTCCAAGACCAGGCTCAATGTAATGGGCGGGTCCAACTGGAAGCTTGTGGGGCAATGGATAACCTGGGAGTTTGAAGTTCCCGAAGACGGTCTCTATGAGATCATGGTCAAATACAGGCAGAACAAGAATACGGGAGTTACCGTATGCCGTTCCCTGGAGATCGACGGACAGCCCCCTTTTGCGGAAGCGGAGGAATTTTACTTCTATTATGAAAACGCATGGCAGATCACAACCCTTGGGGACGGACAGAACCCCTACTTCTTCAACCTTTCCAAAGGAAAGCACACAATGACTTTCCGCATCGGTCTGGGAGAAGACCTGGCAAATGTACTGGGTGTGGCCAGCGGATGTGTGAATGAACTCAATTCCATATACAGAGAGCTTCTTATGATCATCGGAAGTACCCCCGACACCATGCGTGACTACCAGCTGGATGTCAAGTGTCCCGACACTCTGAAGCGTCTGGCCGATCAATACGAAGCAGTAAAAGGATTAAAAGAGATGGTAAGTGCCTACTCCAAGGGAAGAAAAGGCAGTGAGACACAGGCCATCGATAACCTCATAAACCAGTTGGAACGTATGAGCAAAAAGCCGGAATACATTGCAAAACAATGGTCGGCTTTCAAGGATAACATCGTTTCCTTAAGTTCCTGGATCCTCACCATGAGCGAGCAGCCTCTTGAGATCGATTACATGATGATCTGCGGTCCCGACACAAAGGCACCCAAGGTAAAGCCCGGCTTCTTCAAAAGCCTCTTCCACGAACTGAGACAGTTCTTCGCAAGTTTCGTGGAAGACTACGACAGCATCGGCGAGATCTATGACGACAAGACAAAAGCTCTGGACGTATGGATCCTGGCAGACGGCAGCAACATCACCAGTATGACCGGCGGTGGCCGCGATCAGGCCACGGTCATCAAGACTCTGGTGGACAACTACTTTGTTCCGGACAAAAAGATCCCCGTCAACATCAAGCTTGTGAACAAGGACGTGCTCCTTTCCGCCACACTGGCAGGAAAGGGTCCCGACGTGGCTCTGAACGTGGCGGGCATAGAGCCCATGAACTACGCTCTTCGAAACGCCGTGGTGGATCTCACTCAGTTCCCTGATTTCGAAGAGGTTAAGAGCTACTTCTACAGTGAAGCTTTCGACCAGTTCACTCTGGAAGGCGGAGTTTACGCCCTGCCCCAGACCATGTCCTTCCATGTTCTCTTCTACAGGGCGGACATATTGAACGAGCTGGGTCTTGAAGTTCCCACCACCTGGGATGAGTTTTACAAATGTCTCTCCGTCATACAGAAAAACAACATGAACGTGGGTATCTTCCCCGACTGGACCACCTTCGCCATGTTCCTGTATCAGCACGGCGGGCAGTATTACACCGAAGATTCCAAGTACAGCGCTCTGGATACGGAGAACGCGGTGGCAGCCTTTAAGCAGTGGAGCGGTAATTACGTAAACTACGGAATGCCCGTTTCCTACGATATGGCAAGCCGTTTCCGTACGGGAGAGATGCCTCTTGCCATCGGCGACTACACGCAGTACAACTACCTTTCCGTATTTGCTCCCGAGATCAAGGGAGACTGGGGCTTCACTCTGGTACCCGGATATGAAAGGGAGGACGGCACTCTGGACCGCTCGGTTTCCGCATGGGAGACAGCCTGCGTCATCATGGCCACCAGCGATCAGCAGTCGGAGGCCTGGGAATTCCTTAAATGGTGGATGAGCGACGACACCCAGACAGAGTACGGCAACGAGATCGAAAATGTGCTGGGCGTGGCCGGACGTGTGGCAACAGCCAACATGAAGGCTCTGGAGCGACTTCCCTGGGCAACTGCGGATTACAGAGAGCTGGTGAAGCAGCTTTCCTGGGTAAAGGCCCTTCCTCAGGTTCCGGGAGGCTATTTCACAGAACGTCACATAAAGAACGCTTTCTACACTGTTTACAACAATAACGAAGATCCCCGTGAGACCCTTCAGGATTACGTAAAACAGATCAATTACGAGATCAGGAGAAAACGTCTCGAGTTCGGTCTGGAGATCGATTAGGAGTTTACATGGAAAAGGAAGTACAAAAAGAAAAGACCCCCATGTCTGTGTACACGGGTTATATAAAGAAAAGGGCAAGGCTCATCGGCAAAGACATCATCCGTCACAGGGTCTCCTATCTTTTCATGCTGCCCTACTGCCTGCTCTTCACAGTTTTCATACTTGCGCCGGTACTGATCTCCATAGGACTGAGCTTCACTTACTTCAACATCCTCGAAAAGCCGCGATTTGTGGGCTGGCAGAACTACGTGGACCTGTTCTTCGCCGATGAGGTCTTCCTCACAGCCATCAAGAACACCTTCCTCTTTGCCATAGTCACAGGCCCCATCGGCTATTTTATGGCTCTGTTCATTGCCTGGATGATAAACGACATCCGCAACAAGAAGGTGCGTGCTTTCATGACGCTGTTGTTCTATGCCCCCACCATCTCCGGTCAGGCATATGTGGTCTGGAAGTACATTTTCTCCAGCGATACCTATGGTTTTGCCAATGCATGGCTCATGAAGCTGGGCATTACATTCTCCCCTCATCTGTGGTTCGAAGACCAGAAATACATCGTGCCCATCCTTATCATAGTGGTACTCTGGATGAGTATGGGAACAGGATTCCTTTCCTTCATAGCAGGTCTCCAGAACGTGGACCAGTCCCTGTATGAAGCGGGATATATGGACGGCATCAAAAACCGTTTTCAGGAACTGTGGTACATCACCCTTCCTTCCATGAAGCCTCAGCTCATGTTCGGTGCGGTAATGACCATCACATCTTCCTTCGCCATCCACGAGCAGCTGGCCGCCCTTGCGGGTTTCCCCAGTGTCAACTACGCAGCCCACACCGTTGTTTCACACCTTGTGGACTACGGTAACATCCGATTCGAGATGGGATATGCTTCGGCAATAGCTACCCTGCTCTTCATCGTCATGGTCCTTTGCAATAAAGGAATTCAGGCGGTGCTCAGAAAGGTAGGGCAGTGATCATGATATTAAAACACAGAAAAAGAGCAAAGCAGTCACATTCACTGGTGGGAAACACCATAAGCATTGCGCTTTTGGTGATCCTGGGAGCCTTCATGGGTCTTCCTCTGGTGCTGGCCGTCTGCAACTCACTGAAGCCTTTGGAGGAACTCTTCATCTTCCCTCCCCGCTTCTTTGTGAGAAATCCTTCCTTTAAGAACTTCCATGACATCTTCGTTCTCATGAGCGAGTCATGGGTACCCTTCACACGCTACATCTTCAACACGAATTTCATTACCATAGTGGGAACCCTGGGTCACCTCTTTGTAGCCAGTCTCTGTGCCTACCCTCTTGCGAAGCACAGATTCCCCGGAAGGAACTTCATCTTCTGGCTCATCGTTACGGCCCTCATGTTCTCGAACCATGTAACAGCCATACCGAACTACCTGATAATGTCCAGACTCAACTGGCTCGACAATTATCTTTCACTCATAGTTCCCGCCATTGTAAAGCCCATGGGCCTCTTCCTTATGAAGCAGTTCATGGAACAGGTTCCCGATTCCCTGATCGAAGCGGCAAAGATCGACGGAGCGAGCGAATTCAAGATCTTCTCCCGCATCGTGATGCCCAGCGTAAAACCCGCATGGCTCACCCTCATCATCTTCTGCTTCCAGGATCTTTGGAACTTACAGGGCTCGAACTACATCTACAGTGAGGACCTGAAGACACTGCCCTACGCTCTCTCTCAGATATCCGCAGCGGGTATCTCCAGAGCGGGAGCCACGGCCGCCGTTGCCGTCATCATGATGATCGTTCCCATCACCATCTTCATCCTGTGTCAGAGCAACATCATCGAGACCATGGTGTCCTCGGGTATCAAGGAATAAGGGGGTGCACATATGAAAAAGAAATTTCTCTGGGCACCTTTCGCCATCGCTCTTACGCTGCTTTCCGAGCCCCTGACTGTGAAAGCGGAAGTCCCTTATGAAACCTACAGTTACAACTATTACTCCGAGGATGTAAAACAGCCTCACGTATACATTTACGAAGAGACTCTAAATTTCAAGAATTTTGATACTCCTCTTTCAAGTCCTCAGGATATGTTTGTAAAGGATGACATCTTTTACATCGCGGACACTGGAAACTCCAGGATCGTAAAGACCGATCCCTCGGGGGAACTCCTGCTGGAGATAAAATGGGCCTCAAATGAAAAAGATCCTCTTTCAAAGCCCCAGGGCGTCTTCGTAACCGATGAAGGCCACATTTACGTGGCAGACAGCGGAAACGGAAGACTGGTGGAATACGACGGGAACGGAAAGTTCCTGCGTACAGTGGGGAGACCCGTTACTGATCTCATCGATCCCGATGTGGTCTATGTGCCTCAGAAAGTGGTGGTGGACCACGACGGAAGGATCTATGTCACGGCCTACGGCATAAACCTGGGTCTCATCGAGTTCAATCTCGAGGGTGAGTTCCAGAGTTTCATGGGCGCCGCTCAGGTTTCCGTCTCCCCTTTCCAGTACATCTGGAAAAACTACTTCTCCACCAAGGAACAGCGTGCCAGAATGGCCACCATCGTTCCCACGGAGTACAGTAACATCTTCGTAGATGAGAACAATTTCATCTATGCGACCATCAACAACCTTACCAACGCCGACATGATGAACGGAGCGGACGCAGTGAGACGCCTGAATCCCACAGGTAAGGACATCTTGAGAAGACTGGGCCACTATGCCATCATCGGTGACCTGTACAAGTCGGAGGACAACAAATGGTCTTCCTTCATAGACATCACCGCCACGGATTACGGCTGCTATTTCATTCTGGACAATGCCAACGGCAAGGTCTTCGGATATGACTATGACGGCAATTCCCTCTTCGTCTTCGGAAGGAACGGTAACCGCGAAGGCAACGTCATGAACGCGGTAGCCATCGGAGCGAATGCCGATGCTTCCATGCTTTACATTTTGGATTATCAGCTGAACGGCATCCTTTCCTTCTCTGTTACGGATTACGGCAGACATCTTCTGGACGCCCTGAGGCTGAACGACATGGGAGATTCGGAAGGTTCCATAAGGGAATGGGAAGAGGTGCTCCGTCTGAACAGCAACAACGAATTTGCATATACGGGTCTGGGAAAGAGTTTTCTGGCCAACGGTGAATACAAGAAGGCAATGGAGTACTTTAAGAGCGGAAACAACAAGAAGTACTACTCCAAGGCACTCTACTACCACCGCAAGGAACTCATGGAAAAGAACTTCGGAAAGATCATGGCACTGCTGGCAGTTCTGGTGCTGATCCCCGTAACCGTTAGCATCGTAAAGAAAATAAAGAGATGGGCAGGTGAAGTAAAATGCGATATGTCCAAGAATTAAAATATGGTCTGCATATACTGTTCCATCCCTTTGACGGGTTCTGGTGCCTGAAAAGGGAGAAGAAAGGCTCTCTTGCCGCTGCCCTGACCTTTGTGGTCATCACCATCATGCTCACCACCTTTGAAAAGCAGACCACCGGTTTTCTTTTCAACACCGTGCGTTTAAAGGACGTCAACGTGGTGGTGGACATACTGACGGTGACCATGGTCTATGTGCTGTGGTGCGTGGCCAACTGGTGCCTCACCTCCCTCATGGACGGCGAAGGCAAAATGAAGGACATCTTCATTGCCATGGGATATGCCATGCTGCCCCTGATCCTCATAAGGCTGCCCCTCATTGTCATCTCCCTGGTGCTGACCTCGGAGGAAGGAACATTTTACTATGTTCTCAGTAACATAAGCTACATCTGGACGGGGTTCCTGGTGTTCTTCGGAACCATGGTGACCCACCAGTATACCTTTAAAAAGACGGTTCTGACCTGCATATGCACCGTGGTGGGCATGGGCATCATAATGTTCATAGGCCTCCTGTTCTTCACGGTGATCCAGCAGATCATCACCTTCGTCACCACCATCTACAAGGAATTAAGGTTTTAGGAAGGAGACATCATGAAAAAAAAGCATATATCGGCCCTGGCCGGTCTTATGGCCCTCACGCTGCTCCTTTCCGTTTCTCCCGCAGTTTCCGTTAAGGCAGAGATGAAACCTGAGACGGTTCCTTCAGAGATGGAAAAAGTTGCGGAAAACGACGACCTGATCCTCTATCTTGACAAAAAGGAAACGAATGTGGCGGTCTATGTAAAGAAAAGCGGAGACGTCTGGTTCAGCAATCCTCAGGAAAAAGCTTCCCTGAGAACCGATTCCCGTTCCCAGATCATCCTGACCTACTACAACGACCGTGTTCAGTCCGCCACCATGTACAATTACAACAGTTCGATCACGGACGAACAGTTCGAGATAGAAAAACTGGAAGACGGCGTGAAGATCACCTACTCCATGGGCGAAGGTGCTGTAAAACTCCTTCTTCCCGAAGTCATCAGTGTGGAAAGACTTGAAGCCTTCGCGGCAAAACTGGACTCCTCAAAATCAAAGAAACTCCTCAGAAACTTCACCAAGCTGGACCTTGAGACCATGAAGGAAGAGGACAAAAAAGAAAAGCTGGAAACCTATCCCATCCTTGAAACCCACAGCATCTACATCCTGAAAACAGGTACCAAGGATTACATTAAGGAAGAGCTTTCGGAATACATGCAGAGTGCGGGATACACCTGGGATGAATATGAGTTCGATCTGAACGACAACGGCTACACATCCGAAAACACCAAGCCCTGGTTCATCGTTCCCCTGACCTACAGGCTGGAGGGCGCCAATCTGGTGGCTGAAGTGAACCCCGACGAGATAGAGTACAACGAAGAAGGCTACTATCTCATCGATGTGGACATCCTCCCCTTCTTCGGAGCAGCCGTAAGAGGCGAAACCGGCTATCTCTTCGTTCCCGACGGAAGCGGGGCACTGATCGACTTTGACAACGGCAGCACTTCCAATTACATCGCTCAGGTCTACGGACAGGATGTCACCCAAAACGTCCTCTCCGGCACCAAAAACCAGATCGATCAGTCCGTTACGGTAAAACTTCCGGTCTTCGGTGCGAAGATCGGTTCCAAAGCCTTTTGGGCTGTCATAGAAGAGGGAGATGCCTATGCTGACATCACAGCGGCAGTTCCCAATGCATCGAGCAATTTCAATAACATTTACGCAGGTTTCCAATTTCTGGAATACGGAGAGAGCACCCTGGGAGACATGATCGGTTCCAACAGTTTCCAGATGTACTCTCCCAGAGCCTTCAGCAGCAGTTACAAGCTCCGCTACGGTTTTCTTTCCGGCGATGAAGCCAACTACTCCGGAATGGCCAACAGCTACAGAGAGTACCTCATTAAGAAGGGAGTCCTTAAGAACCGCGTTACCGAGGAAAACCTGCCCTTCTATGTTGAATACATCGGAGCCATTGACAAGAGTGCCACTTTCCTGGGCATCAAGTATCGTGCGGTAACAGCCGTCACCACCTATGCACAGGCAAAAGAGATCACCGAAAAACTTTCGGATTCGGGAGTAAAGAACCTGAGCGTCATCTTCTCAGGCTGGGCAAACGGCGGTCTTCACGGTACGGCCAATGTAAAGATAAGCAATGTGAGCAAGCTCTCAAAGGGTGGCGTTTCCCAAAAGGAATTCATAAATGCCATGTCCCAAAAGAGCATCACCACCTATCTCACCGCGGAATTTCAACACGTATACAGGGACAAACTTGCAGACGGCTACAGCCTTCTGGGCTCGGCTCCCAAGTACTTTGACCGTTCCGCAGTGAAGGAAGCCACCTACTTTCTTTCCAACAACAACGTGGACAAGGACAATTACATTTCCCTCATCAGACCTTCTCTGGCAGGAAAAGTGACCAAGGCCCTGATCAAGAGTTTCAAAAAGAACGATGTAGTCGGTTTTAACATCGGAACCATAAGCAACATGCTGTACACCGATCAGCAGACGGAAAACTACACCGACCGCCAGTCCGCAAAGAACTACAATTCCGAAGCGGTAAAGGAACTCTCCGAAGCCTTTGGCGGCCGTCTCCTGGCAGACAACGCCAATGCATATGTCCTGGAAAACGTTACGGACATAATAAATGTGCCTCTGGATTCAAACCACGCCCGTACCATAGATACTCCGGTACCCTTCTACGAGATGGTGCTCCACGGCTACATGAACTACGCGGGTGACTGTCTCAACATGACAGACGATTACGGGACTACACTCCTTAAGAGCATAGAAACAGGCTCGGGACTGTATTTCAAATGGATATACGAAGATAATTCAGTCTTAAAGGAAACGGAATTCGACGATCTCTATTCGGTGAATTACGAAAACTGGCTGGACAAAGCCATCGAGGATTACCGTGAAGTAAACGAAGTGCTGGCTCCTTTAAGCGGACAGACCATCGTAAAGCACGAGATCGTTTCAAAGAACGTTGTCCGTGTGACTTACGAGAAAGGAACGCAGATTCTGGTGAACTACTCAAAGGAAAGCGTCCGAGTGGACGGACAGACCGTTGAGGCCGGAAGTTTTGCAGTGGTGACACGATAATGAAAAACAAAAAAGGATATTTCAAGATCGTTCAGGGCAAATGGCGTCTTTCCCTCGTAGGTCGTGAGGCCCTGGCGGGACTGCTTTTCGCATCCCCCTTCCTCATCGGCTTCTTCTTCCTTTTCCTGCCCATGGTCATAAAGTCCATCAGTTTCAGTTTCAGCAACATGACTGTGGAACAGAACGGATATGTGCTGACCAAAGCGGCAAAGAACGGATTTGAGCATTACATACGCGCTCTCACCATCGATCCCGATTTCAACCGTCAGCTTCTGGAATCTGTTGTTTCAATGTTTACAAAGGTTCCCATCATCCTGATCTTCAGTTTCTTCACGGCAAACCTGCTGAACCAGAAGTTTCACGGACGCACAGTGGCAAGATCCATCCTGTTCCTGCCCGTCATCCTTACTTCGGGCGTGGTCCTGGGTCTTGAATCTTCGGACCTTTTGCTGAGCACTTTGAGTCCCGCAGAGCTTTCGGGAACGGATTTCAGCACCATCCTGAACGTATCGGGACTTTTGCTCAAATACACCGATCTCCCCGCCTCCGCCATCAATTTCCTGGCGAATGCGGTCAACGGCATCTACGGCATCATCATAGCGTCGGGTGTCCAGATCCTTATTTTCCTGGCAGGACTTCAATCCATCAGCCCTTCGCTCTATGAAGCTTCCTCCATGGAGGGTGCCACAGCATGGGAAAACTTCTGGAAGATCACCTTCCCCATGATCAGTCCCCTGATCCTGGTAAACAGCATCTACACCATCATCGATTCCTTCACCAGCGGATCCAACGAGATGATGAAGATGATCAAGAACACCATCTTCGGTGAAGTCAAATACGGCCTCGGTTCAGCCAAAGCCTGGATCTACTTTATCTGTATCGGTGTGATCCTGCTGATCGTAGGCGGCATCATATCAAGACATGTATTCTACAATGACGAGCGATAGGACCGGAAAGGAAACAAAAAGATGATAATTTCAAAAACCGGCATCCAACACAAGATCACACCCGCCCGGATCGGAAGGGCTCTCTGGAGCCTGGTCCGCGGTGTCATAATCATCGGCATATGCTTCACCATCCTGCAGCCTCTTTTCGTAAAGCTCAGCGTATCCTTCATGAGCGAACAGGACCTGCTGGATTCTGCCGTAAAGTACATTCCGAAGCATTTCACCCTGGGCAATTACAAACTGGCCCTTAAGGGTATGGATTACTGGAATTCCCTGTCCCGTACCTTCCTGCTCTCCGCGGGAGTGGCCCTGCTCCAGCTCTGCAGCTGTATGCTGACGGCTTACGGATTTGCTAGGTTCCGTTTTCCCTTCAAAAAACTGCTCTTCGGCTGTGTGATCCTCATGCTGATCGTACCGCCCCAGATAATAATGCTGCCATTGTATATGCATTTCAGATTTTTTGATGTATTTGGTCTGATCAAGGCATTTAACCACGGAAATCCCATCAGCCTTCTGAAGACCTACTGGCCATTCGTCATTCAGGCCGCAACCTGCACGGGCTTCAAGAACGGATTGTTCATATACATGCTCCGCCAGTTCTTCAAAGGCATGCCCAGAGAGCTGGAAGAGGCTGCTTTCATGGACGGATGCAACAAATTCAGGACTTTCATCCGCATCATCCTTCCCAGTTCCGTGCCCATGATGGTGACCATCTTCCTCTTCGGATTTGTATGGCAGTGGCTGGATTCCTTCTACACTTCCATGTATCTGGCACAGATGCAATCAAAGGTCATCCCCGTTGCACTGGATTCACTGGCGGCTTCGGTCTACAAGGAATACAACAATTTCGGCGGAAGCATGAATTTCGTAAGCCCGGGCTTCGTTTCAATGATGAACAATACAGGTACCATCCTGGCAATAGTACCTCTCATCATTCTTTATATCATTTGCCAGAGATACTTCGTGGAGGGCATCGAGCGCTCCGGTATCGTCGGATAATTGCATAGGGAAGACACAGTCCATCCATATGCTTTATTAAAAGTCAGGCTTTTGCATATGAACAGGCAAAGGCATGAACAATACAAATTTTTTAACTGCGAAAGCAGAAAAGGAGGTTTTTATGAAGAACAAACTTGGTAAGAGATTGCTCGCCACAGTGCTGAGTGCCGCAATGGTATTCTCACTGGCAGCATGCGGCAAGGGAAAAGATGAGCCTGCGCCCACACCCGTGCCCACATCGGCACCCGCTGCAGAGCCCACAAAGGCCGCAAGCACTCCTACACCCACACCCACGCCCGAACCGGTCATCGACTTTGGAGGAAGAGTTTTTAAGATCGGTTCCTACTATGACATGACTCCCGATCCCTCAAAGGGCGCTATTGAAGCAGCTCTTGCAGACAGGATCGCAGAGGTTGAACAGAAGCACAACTGCAAGATCGAGTTCGTAGATCTGGGCGGCGACTACGTTGCAGATTATGTTACCAGCGTACTTGCAGGTGACCCCATTGTTGATGTAGGATATGTAGTAACCACTACTCTCCTTCCTTCCCTCATCGAAGGCGGTATCGCTTATCCCCTCAGCAAGCTTTCCGCACTTGACCTCTCCGAGTACAAGTGGCGCGGCGACGTTGTGGAAGCAGGTAAGTACAAGGGCGAATACTATGCAATGCTCCTTAAGGATCCCGAGATCCGTTACGGTATCTTCTGGAACAGAACATTGTTTGAAAAGTACGGCCTTCCCAACCTCTACGATCTTGTAGACAACGGACAGTGGACATGGGAGAAGTTCCAGGAGATCGCTTCCCTCGGCAACCAGGATACAGACGGTGACGGCGAGATCGATCTTTACGGTTTCAACGCAAGAGAGAACCTTTCATGGTGCTTCCTGTACTCCAACGGCGCATATGTTGCCAACAAGACAAACGCAGGTATCGACATCGACCTTAAGGATAAGAAGGTTGTAGAAGCCCTCACAGGTCTTCAGAATTTCACCCAGAATGTTAAGTTCCGTGACGCCATCGACTGGTCTAAGGAAGGCTGGGACAGCTTCATTAAGGATTTCCGTGACGGCAAGTACATGATGTGCCTTGAAGAGTTCTGGATCTCCTATGCTTACCTCAACAAAGAAGACAGCGGTATGATCGATGACTGGGGCTGGGTACCTTTCCCCAAGGGACCTTCCGCAGCAGACTGGTCTTGCTATGGTAAGGAAAACGGCGCACGTTTCATCCTTAACGGCGTAGAGAAGCCCGAAGATGTAGCTCTTGTATATGACCTTATCACAGATCTTGCAGACACCAACGATGAGTGGGATGACCTCATGGAAGACAAGCTTGAGAACTGGTGCGACGACGCTAAGTCAGCAGAACTGGTTTCCTACATCTACAACAACAGACTCGCTGTTATCAACGGCGTTCAGGGCTTCAAGGAACTCAACGATGCCATCAACAAGATGGTGAACGAAGTTTCCAAGGGCAGCATGACTCCTCAGACAGCACTTGACACCTACCAGTCCTCCATCGACGCAGCAGTTGCCGATATCGCAAACCACGATTACAATGCTGATATGCAGAGCTACAAGGTAGACGAACAATAACATCACCTATCGGTCGCGCTTTTGGTCACATGAAAGATCAAAAGCACGACCCCACTGACAGATAATGGACAACGAAAAGAAAATCACAATCTATGACATTGCCAGAGAAGCCGGGGTATCTCCATCACAGGTATCCCGGGCCATCTCCGGCAGGGGATACGTTTCAGAAGCAAGCAGAGCAAAGATACAGGAACTGGTAGACAAATACAACTACCGTCCGAATGCTGTCGCAAGAAACCTGCAAAGAGGGCAAAGCAATGCCGTGGGCTTCCTCATCCCTCACATTTATCAGGAATACTTCCCGCTGGTCTATTCTGTTTTTGAACGGGAAATGACCGAAAAGGGCTACGTTACCATAGTATTTAACGGAAAAAGTACTCCCCGGGACGAGATACGAAATCTCCATCTTCTCGAGGAATTGAGGGTAGATGCAGTTGTTATTATCGGAGGAAGTCTGGACTTCGCAGATTGGGACAGACGAAAAGATTATGTTCAGGCCATTCGGCGCCTGAGTAAAAACATCCCTTGTATCTTGGGAAATGAAAGGGCAGGAACACTCTCCTGCTCCGGGGTATATGTTAATATAGATAAAGGTGCTGAGGAACTGGTAAGGCATCTGGCAGAGCAGGGTCACAAGACCATGGGAGTCCTTGGAGGCTTCAAGTCCGTCCATCCTTCCTACAGACTCCAGGAAGCACTTAAAAAATTCGGCAAACAGTACGGACTTGAATTCCGTCCGGAGTGGCAGGTTTTCTCATCCTATAACTCCCACGACGGAGCGGAAGCCATGCGTGAACTTTTAAAGCAAAAGGAATTGCCCACAGCCATATGCTGCATCAACGACGAGATCGCCGTAGGTGCCATGGGTGTGGCTATGGACAGAGGCATCAGAGTTCCCGAAGACATAGCCTTTACCGGCTTTGACGGAGTGGATCTGAGCCGTGAATTCCGCCCCCAGCTCACCACCATCCAGATGGATTTTGAGACCATGGGCCAAAAACTGGCAGAACTCACCTACAACTCCATCAACGGTGACAGGCAGTTCACGGATGTGGCAGTAGATCCTTCGGTGATCCTGAGACAGAGCACCGAGGGCTGTACAAAATGCTGTAAGGCATCTTCCGTTCACTGACTGTACCGACAGAAAAAAACTGATAAACGCCGGTCTCGGCCATATGTTTATCAGTTTTTTTATTCTCATATCTTGATATTGTTTTGAAGCAGTGTCTTAGTTTGCGGAGAGTTTGCAGTCAAGTTTTGTAACGCTCTCTACCAACTCTGCCAGTTTTCTTTCACTGTCATGTGCCATCTTTACCACCTGCTCCGAAGAAGCGGTCTCTTCTTCCGTAAGAGCAGTAAGATTGGTGATCTCGTCACTGAGTCCTCTTACACTTCCCACAGAAGCCTGGGCAGCAGCCTTTACATTCTTAACATCTTCAAGAACGCCCTGAGTCATGGTCTCCATGTTCGCATTGGCATCCATGAGCTGTTCCGAAAGCCTCAACTGCTCCGTTGCACTTAAGCCGGAAGTCTTGGTGTACTCCGTAACATCACGCACGCTGGCAAGGATCCTTTCAACACTGTCATTCATCTTCTTAACCGTTTCCTTGGTGTTGTCTGCCAGGGAACGGATCTCTTCCGCAACCACTGCGAAGCCTCTGCCCGCATCTCCCGCTCTTGCAGCCTCGATGGAAGCGTTAAGGGAAAGAAGGTTTGTACGGGATGCGATGTCATTTACCAGATCTGCCATCTTTACTATATCTTTTGTATTCTCTTCAAGAAGTACCGTGGATTCAACAGCCAGCTTCATCTGCTCGTCGATCTTGGAAGCAGCTCCTGCCACCCGGTCCGTGATATCCGACTGAACCTTGATGGTCTCAGCCTGACGGTTACCTGTGTCCATGGCCTGACTTGCATGTTTTTCAACTTCATCGGTCTTGGCGCTTACGGTAATGGCATTGTTCTGCTGTCTCTCAGTGGTCATTGCCACCTGCTCCACGCCTTCAGCCACTTCTTCCATGGAGTGGTTAACGTTCCTGATGTTGCCCAGAACCTCGTTAAAGCCTTCGGAAACCTCTTTCAGGGTTCCTCTGACGTTGTCTACGATCTCTTTGTTCTTTTTTGATTCCGCAGCTGCTTTCTTTGAACCTTCCTCCGCTTCCGCGATCTGCTCTGCGGAATGTCTCGTGGTCAGTTTAAAGAAGAGCCAGAAGGCTGCAAAGGAATAGATGATGCCGCTGAGCAAAAGAGCCGCACCGCCGGTTGTGAGCTGCTGTGTCTTTACCATATCAATACCGAAGAAAATATCTCCCAATACCGAAAGTACCACACACACCAACATGATACGCACATCTCCCATAAGGAGCATTACGGCAAGGACCGGGAAAATGAACACCACCGCACTCACTTCCGTGGCCGCAAGAAGAATGACCGCATTAAATGCTATGCTCTCTGCCGCATATATGTACTTGCTCTTTGCAATGGGGAGTTTTCCGGTGTAGAAAATGTTTAAGGGCAGCACGCCGGCCATTACCACCACCTTCATCAGACTCCATATGTTAAACGGGTCGGTCAAAAGCTCGACTATGCCTGTGGCACCGATAAGACCGATAAGCACTGTAATAAGGATACATGCCAGTTTGTTTGTTTCTTTGATCTGTCTTTCAAGCATCTTACGTTCCTCCACTTAAATGAAGATTTTAAAACAAAAGGAATTATATACTTTTTTTAGATTTTTATCAAGATTTCATCTTCGCCCATTATCATCACTGCTTATGGTTATAAGAACGAAAAATGATTTTTATTTCACCCTTCAGGGTGCTACAATAACTACCATCAAATGGGACGTTCGGTCCGCGGAGGTAAAAATGAGTCGAGATTACAAGCCTTTTAAAGAAGGAAAAGTAAGAGAGATCTACGATATCGGAGACAGCCTGATCATGTATGCCACAGATCGCATCAGCTGCTTCGACGTCATCCTTAACAACAAGGTAACGGATAAGGGTGCTGTTCTGACCCAGATGTCCAAGTTCTGGTTCGATATGACCAAGGACATCATCCCCAACCACATGATTTCGACAGACGCCAAGGATATGCCTGAGTTTTTCCGTAAAGAGGAGTTCAAGGGACACACCATGATGGTGAAGAAGCTCACAATGCTCCCCATCGAGTGCATCGTTCGCGGATACATCACAGGAAGCGGCTGGGCAAGTTACAAAGAGAACGGAACGGTTTGCGGCATCAAGCTTCCCACAGGTCTCAAGGAGTCGGAGAAGCTCCCCGAGCCCATATACACACCCAGCACCAAGGCAGAGATCGGCGATCACGACGAGAACATATCCTTCGAGCGTTCCGTGGAGGTTCTTGAAAAGCAGTTCCCCGGCAAGGGACTTGAGTATGCCACAGCCATCAAGGACGCCACCATCGCACTTTACAAGAAATGTGCCGATTATGCCCTCACCCGCGGCATTATCATTGCAGATACAAAATTTGAGTTCGGTCTTGACGAGAACGGCAAGGTGGTCATCGGTGACGAGATGCTCACTCCCGACTCTTCCCGTTTCTGGCCCGCAGAAGGCTATGAAGCAGGCCATTCCCAGCCCTCCTTCGACAAGCAGTTTGCCCGTGACTGGCTGAAGGCCAACCCCGGCAACAACTGGACTCTTCCCAAAGATATTGTTGAAAAGACCATCTCCAAGTACCTTCAGGGCTTCGAGATGCTGACGGGAAAGAGCCTCGAAAGCTTCATAAACGCTTAATACCTATATTCTTCTCTATATCTCGGCTGCGCAGTACCGTAAAGGTTTCTGCGCAGCTTTTTTTCTTGAAAAAAATGACAAAATGGTTCACAATCATTTGTATCAGACATCTGAAAGGAAAAAGAGGATTGGAAGAAGCAAAAACAAACATTTTCAAAGATCCCGACAGGATCAGGGTCTTTCTTGAAAAAGGCGGTGAACGCGGCTCTGCCGAAAAGCTCGCAAGAACTCTGGGGGTGGCTCTTACGGAGGATCCCAAAGAGGCAGCCGATGCGGATGTGCTGTTAAGATATGCCAAAAACGGCCTTTCCTTCGAAAGTGAAGGGCAGGTGCTGCGGGGAGATTTCGAGAACCTCAGACACCGCCTGGAAAAAGGAAGGGTGGATCACGAGCTTTTGGTGAAAGCCGCGAAATTTAAAGGTGAAAAAGAAGGTCTCACAGCCATAGATGCCACCGCAGGTCTGGGTGAAGATTCCATGCTCCTGGCCTTTGCCGGTTTTAACGTCACGCTTATAGAAAGGGATCCCATCATCGCTGCCCTTCTGAAGGACACAGTACGCCGAGGGACCAGACTACGGGATCTGTCCGAAGCGGCCGGGCGGATGACGGTGGTGGAAGGGGACAGCATAGAAGAACTGCCGAAACTCATGGATCCTCCCGATGTCATCCTGCTGGATCCCATGTTCCCCGCCAAAAAGAATACAGGGCTTGTAAAAAAGAAATTTCAGATGATCTACCTCCTTGAGCGGCAAAGCATGGACGAAGCCGATCTTCTGAAAGCAGCCATTCTTGCCCGTCCCAGAAAGATCGTTATAAAACGCCCCGCTGCAGGCCCGTTTCTCGGTGATATGAAACCAGGCTATTCACTTAGCGGAAAGACCATCAGATATGACTGTATCGTTTTATAACGGATCGGTGTTCACACTATGGCGAAATACAGTTCTTCAATTTGCCAAAACAAACCTTGACAGCATCTTTAACAAAATGTTATGTTATCGATTGTATATTATATTTTTTGGAGGGCTTTATGGAAGAATTTAACACAGACCGGCTCCGGACAGAGGAAAACACTGTCCTTCCCGTCGACGAAACCACGTCAGAAAAAAATCCCTTTGCTTCCGCGCTCAGAGAAATACTCGGTTCGGGAACTACCCTTGCAATGATGACCGTATTGGGAATCGCAATTGTCCTTGCACCCATCGCTGCCTTTGCGGGATTGAGTCTTTCAGGCGGTATTATCAGTCAGATCTTTTCAGATCCCGAGCTGCAATACGGTCTTCGTCAGATTGGTTTTACTACGAAAGATATTTATGATATTTTCTCAGATGTCAGACTCATTATAGTTCCACTGACTCTCGTCGCCAACATTCCCGGCATCTTAACCCTTATAGGTTATTATCTCATATGGTCAAATGCCAGGAAAAAAGATGCTCCCGCTCCCACTACAGGCATCTCACTTCTTAAAGCAGTATGCATCCTTGAGATCATCATGTATGCCTTCGGCGGTCTCATGCTCGTTTTATCCATGGTGATATTCATTGTGGCCACGATGGTGGCATTGGGCTATGCTGCTTTGTTCCTTATCCCCTTGTACATTATCCTTATCCTCATCCCCGGTGCCGCTATCGGTCTCGGAATCGCAAAGGATGTAGGACTTATGAACTCCTTAGAGAAGATCGGCTCGACCCTTGCCAACACCGGAAGTAATAAAAAGATCTCAATGTTTGCGGTCGTTCTGCTTTATATCGCCGGAATCAGTGAAGCCTTTTCCGCTTTAACCTCTATAATGGTTTTAAATCCGGGCTACATGCTCGTCGGAGGTTTGAGCGCCGCTCATCTCATAATCCTGGCCACCCTTTTGAGTAAGATAAAGAATACACTTAACAACTGAAAACTTCCGATACGATAGTGTGTCATTCCTAAAACTTCAATCTGTGCTGCGGCACTTTAAAAGAAACAGCGTCCGAAAATCGGACGCTGTTTTTATCATTCTCCGGGAGTCTCGTAAAACGCCTCGGTCTCATCGATATCATTTACCGGGGGCTTCAGTCCTTCGATGGTGATGTTCTTCTTTTGCGCATAATCCCAGAGAGCAGCGTGAACAGCCTCTTCCGCAAGGAGCGAACAATGGATCTTTACGGGCGGAAGGCCTCCGAGAGCCTCCTGAACAGCCTTATTTGTAAGCTTCAGAGCAGCCTCTATGTCCTTTCCTTTGATCATTTCAGTAGCCATGCTGCTGGTGGCAACTGCCGCTCCGCAGCCGAAGGTTTTAAACTTGCAGTCACGGATGATGTTGTTCTCATCGATATCAAGATAGATCCTCATAATGTCTCCGCACTTGGCATTTCCCACTGTGCCTACGCCACTGGGATTCTCGATCTCGCCCACATTTCTGGGATTTGTGAAATGCTCCATGACTTTTTCGCTGTATTCTATTACCTGACTCATATTTTTCTCCTGTTCTTTTGCTGTTCAAATGACTTTTCATGCGTACCTTACTGTTAAGACACGCCATGCTTCATGCTTTTTGTTTCTTTATAAAATCCTCGTAAAGGGGTGACATGCTTCTCAAGCGCTCCACGATCTTCTTGAGGGCTTCCACCGTGTAATCGATCTCTTCCATGGTGTTCTCGTCGGAAACCGTGAGTCTTAAAGATCCGTGAGCGATCTCATGAGGAAGACCGATGGCAAGAAGCACATGAGAAGGATCGAGAGAACCGGATGTGCATGCCGAGCCGCTGGATCCGCATATGCCTTTCTGGTCAAGCATAATAAGAAGGGATTCGCCCTCAATGAATCTGAAGCTGAAGTTTGCATTATTGGAAAGCCGTGTTGTACGATGTCCGTTGAGCTTTGTGTAGGGGATCTCTGCCAGTACCCTGTCGATCAGGTGATCTCGGAGTGCGGTCTCCTTAGCGGCTCTCTCCTGCAGACGCTTTGCGGCCAGCTCCACAGCCTTGCCCATTCCCACGATACCGGGGGTGTTCTGGGTTCCGCCTCTTCTTCCCTTTTCCTGTGAACCGCCGTGGATCAGGGATGTGATCTTAATGCCGTTTCTTACATAAAGGAAGCCTATGCCCTTGGGTCCGTTGAACTTGTGTCCGCTGGCGGAAAGAAGGTCAATGTTCATGTCGTTTACGTTAATGGGAAGATGAGCAAAAGCCTGAACAGCATCGGTGTGGAAAACAATGCCGTGTTCATGGGCGATCTTTCCGATCTCCGCAATGGGCTCAACCGTTCCGATCTCATTGTTCGCAAACATTACGGAGATCAGAGTTGTGGTGGGGCGGATTGCATTTTTAAGTTCCTCAAGG
>JAILRC010000058.1 GCA_024698485.1 Lachnospiraceae bacterium
GGCAAGAGAATTTTTATGTCTAAATGCAGTATCTAAGCGCCTTTAAGCACTTTTGTGATATACTGTTTATATCACAAAAAAGTGAGTTGTATTGTCGTATTACTAATCAGGAAAACTAAAAAATTAGAACACAGGGTCAGCTCACTTGTTTTGATTTCATTTTTCACTCAAAAAACTGTTAGGTTTATAACTCTTCTTTTAGATTATCTAATGAAACAAGCTTCGAAAGGCTTTTATTCGTATATCTCTTATCATCGGACACTTCTTTTCCAAACCAGGCAGGCGGCTTAAAATCGTTTGCATCTGCCACATCCTTAAACTCCACTTCCGCCATCACAAGACCTTTAAGCCTTCCCTCAAACACATCCAGTTCGATCCTGTGTTCATCATCCAGCCGGAAGAGATACCTGGTCTTTTTGACGGTGTGTCCGATCTTCTTAAGAAGAAGGTGTTCATATATGCTTTCGGGGATGGGGATCTCGATCTCTTCGTTTACGGCCGCACTTGTTACTGCTCCCGTTTCATCCGATCTCTTTTTGTTCTTGTATGTCATGATGTACTCATCATTCTTTTTTCTGATACGCAGAGTCGGCTTGTCCGCCAGATAAGCCTGTTCTATTTTCCAGATGTCAAAGGCCTCCGTCAGATCCGGAAGTTCTTCTATCAGATACTTTCTTTCGATCTCCATGTTCTATGCGTTGTTCCTGTTCTTACTGTTTTTGAGTTTGTCATCGAAATATTTTCTGAAGCCCTTGATATCCGAGACTTTAAGCCCCATGTTTTCATCCATGCAATAGGAATGGAATTCCGAAAGAGAGATGGAAATCCCCTCGGAAAGCTCTGAGTCCTGAAGTCCTTCAGACTCTTTGTGCCTTGCAAGAAGATTGTTTCGGGCATCCTTTAAAAGGGTCTTCACCGCGTTGGGACTGTATCCGTTAAGGAGTTTGTGTATGGCTGAGACCATATTGCTGTCCTCGGGGCTGAGGGAATTCTGAGTGTTCTTCATGACTCTGACACCGATCTTAAGGATCTCGGAATATATGCCGGGATAGGGCATATAGTTTCTGGGCTTATAGAGGATGTCCTCATCGATCAGCGGTTTCTGGTGAAGGATGAGACTCGCCGCCTGCGAAAAGAATAGCGTGGCCACGAGCTGATAGGGGGCAGTGTCTCCTCCGGACTGTCCGATGAGGTAGAGTACAATGTTACCGGTCTTGTCCCGGAACAGTTTCTGTTCAACCGCTCTCTTTGCCTTTCTGTACGCAACTTCCGTGATCTTATCCTTATTCTTTTCAAGGATTTCGGAAAATATATAGGGGCTTTCCCAGATCTCATTGATCTTTTCCGCGTATTCTCTTCCGGGCAAAGCACCCTTCAACTGGTTTATGACCGTAGTCTCTCCCCAGCCCAAAAGCTTCGAAAGGGGCTTTTTCCCGATATTATACCATTCCATTATCTGAACAATTTGTTCTTTAGTTGCTTCCATCAGTACTTCCTGAAATCATTCACAAGTTTAACTATGATCTTTACACCCTTGGTCAAACGGTCAAAGGCTCCGATCCTGTAAAGGCTCACCAGAACCATTCCGCTGGGGATCCCAAGGATCAGGCCCCAAACACCTTTTATCCTGTAACCTACAAACATGAATAACAAAGTCAAGAAAGGATTCATCTCCACGGCATCGCTCACCAGCTTAGGCTGAAGGATCTGACGGATCAGCTGGCAGAGACCGTAAAGGATTCCAAGGAGGATTGCTTCCGTGTACTTGGCACCTACAATGTCAACCACGATCCAGGGCCAGAGCACCGCTCCCATGCCGAAGACAGGCAGGAAATCCAGAAAAGCCACACCGAAGGCCACCAGCGCGGAGTAGTCGATGTCCATGATCTCGAACCATATGAACATGATACCGAACATGATGAGCATGATCTTGAACTGGGCTTTGAAATAGCCTCCGATAGCTTTCTTGAAATTATCCCTTATGAGTCTGAAGTACTCCAGTGTGGACTTGGGGGTGTGGTCCCTCAGCCAGTTCACTATCTCAGCCTGCTGGGATGTGAACATATATGCGGCGATGAAACATACGATGACTCCGAAGACCACATCCACGCCCGCGTTTACGAAGGAAGATGCATCCGACAGAGTCGGCGCTGTAAATGCTTCCGTCAGGAAATCCGAAAGTCCCTGAGTAAAATCTTCACTGGTTCCCGATACAAATTTCTGTATATTGGCCGGAAGGATACTGTAGATGGGTTTCATGTTTTCGCCCAACGAAGCCACCGCCGCTTTGATTGAAGCAATGATCTGATCTTTCTCCGCGATCAACTTGTTCAGCTGCGCCAGCAGGAAATAGATCGCTCCGTAAAGGACTCCCACCACGGCCGCGATAACGAGGACGATGACTATGGCGGATCCCAGCTTCTGAGTAACTTTCAGTTTCTTTCGTATGAGCTTCACAAGAGGAGTGGCAATGGCTGCCAATATAGCAGCTATCACGAAAGGAAGCAAAAACTTGAAGACCTTCGGTACCAGATAAACAATAAGTACCACAGTGATAATGGTAAGAGCCAGGTTTGCAAGGATACGCCAGATAATGAGCTTATCCTTTACTTCCCTTGCCGCTCTTGCTTTCGTATTATCGGAAACGGAGCCTGTGTTCTCGCTCGTTTCCTCCGCTGCTTTTACTTCGGTGACCTCGGCCTCGCCCTCCGGCACATCCTGTTTTACAGGATTTTCCTCTTCATACTCCGAATTGGACAAAGGCGTGATGATGTCATCATAACGCACATCTTCGGGGCGTTCCGGGTTTTCGTACTCGGCATCCAGACGGAACTGTTCCGTGGCCTCTTTGATCATATGGGCCGTTTTATGGATGAACCTTGTTCCCACCTGAAAACGCTTCTTTATGGCTCCGGCTTTCCGCTCTTTTTCCTCTTTTAATTCTTCATTTGTTTTCTTTATGTCATCAGTGTCCAAAACCTACCTCTACTTTCTGCCGATCTCTCTTGCGGCAAAGGTAACAAAGAAAAGGATCGCAGCAACGATGGCGATCATAGGGCCCGCTGCCGCATCAAGGTAAAACGAAAGAACAAGTCCCGTGATCCCCGAGAATACGGAACCTATGCAGGAATACAGATGGTACTCCCTTGCGTTGCCCGAAATGTTCCTTGCGGCCGCGGCCGGAAGGATCAAAAGGGCGTTGATTATGAGTATGCCCGCCATACGCACAGTGAGCATTACCACCACTGCCACCAGACAGGCGAATATGTTTTCATATAATATGACAGGGATCCCCTTACTCTTTGCGATGCTCTTGTTGATGCCTATGCCCGAAAGTCCGTTGTAGCAGAAGAGCCACACAACTATGGTGACTGCCAGTGCAATGACCAGTTTCACTATGTCGGAAACCGTCACGTTCAGAATGTCTCCCACCAGCATTACCGAGTACTTGGAGAAATTTCCGTTTCTTGAAAGCAGGGCCAGTCCCACTGCCACGGAAAGGGACGAGAACACAGAGATCACAGTGTCCGCAGAAGCCACGTTCTTGTGCTTTATGTAATTCAGCAAAAGTGCGAAG
The DNA here is from genome assembly GCA_024698485.1 of Lachnospiraceae bacterium. Taxonomy (GTDB): domain Bacteria; phylum Bacillota; class Clostridia; order Lachnospirales; family Lachnospiraceae; genus RGIG3528. Next base: position 3,578 of record JAILRC010000058.1, read on the forward strand.
ACAATGGCAAAGATCACCATGGACACATCCTTGTCGCTGATGCCCAGAAGGATGCCCAGTGCCAGCCCCGTGAAGGCGGAATGCCCCAAAGCGTCGGAAAAGAAGGCCATGCGGTTGTTTACCACCATGGTCCCCATGATACCGAAAAGGGGTGCGATGAGCAATATGGCGACGAACGCGTTTTTCATAAAATCATAATCGAAGATCCCCATGATCGTCTATTCCTTTGCTCCGTTCACCATAAATGTCTTTTTAAACGCTTCGCTCGCCATGACTTCTTCCGGAGTTCCGCGGGCGATCACCGATCTGTCCACCAAAAGCACATCATCCGCATATTGCGCCATGAGATCCAGATCATGGGACACAAGGATGACGGACAGGTCGTAACTCTTTTTAAGATCCGCCAGGATCTTGTAGAACAATTCACGACCGTTCCTGTCTATGCCCGAAACAGGCTCGTCAAGGAGCAGGAGGTTGGGAACGGGAGTGCAGGCAATTGTAAGAAGGACTCTTTGGAGTTCTCCTCCCGAAAGATCACAGACCCTCTTGTCTATGAGGTCTCCCGCGTCAAACATTTCCAGTCTCGCTTTGATCCTGTCGTAAAGTTTTTTGTCTTTTCTTAAAAACACAGGCACACGGCTGATGTAACCCGCTGCCATATCGTAGACCGAAAGGGGCATGTTGGGCTCTATGTCCAGTTTCTGAGGGACATACCCCACCTTAAGCCTTGAAACCGTATTGTTCTTAATGTCACGGAACACAATGGATCCGCTGTAGGAACGCTCCCCCAATATGCTCTTTATAAAGGTGGATTTACCCGCTCCGTTCTTACCGATAACCACGGTGAGCTTTCCGCAATATATGGAAAGAGAGATCTTGTCCAGGATCACAGTGTTTCCGCTCTTTACAGAAAGATCGTTTATCTCGATCCTGTGAAATCCGCAAGCCGCCTTGCTTCCCCATTTCATCTTTCCCGATCTGAAAAGGGCAGCGCGTTCGTCCTCTATGATCTCTTCCAGTTCTTTATTCTTTTGTAAAAGTTTTTTCGATCTCACAAAAGAGCCTCTGTTATCATTTGTTAATGTTATCCAAGTATTCTTCCACAGCTTTAAGGTTTTCCGTCATTCCTTTGATGTAAGAATCCGTGCCTTCCCCGGTTGTGAGAGGATCGATGAAGATCACCTTCGCTCCGGTCTCGTTCACGATCTTGTCCGCATGAAAAGCCAGATCTTTTTCGATCAGCACTGCCACATTTTCGCTTTTCTTTGCCTTTTCTATGGCTTCCGCGATCTCATTGGCGGAAGGCATCTCGTTCTCATCCAGAGAAAAAACAGCTATGTTGTGAAGTCCGAGGGCTTCGGTGAAAACCTCAAAAGCCTCGTTAAAGCATATGCAATCTATGTCGAGTCCTGACTCTTCGATCCTGTCTGACAGTTCAAGCCTCTTGCCGTACGGTCCTTCAAAGACTTCGTCCGCATATTTCTGAGCATTTTTCCTGATCTTTTCTTTCTTGTTGGGGAACTGTTCGCAAAGGGCTTCACTGACATAATCTATGCAATCCATCTCAAAGTCGGTGCTCATCCAAAGATGCGGATTTTCCTCCTCCGAATGGGTTGCGGCAGTTTCTATGACAGCAAGCTCGGGATAGTTCTTTTTGATATTTGAAAGGAAACTCTCCATCCCTCCGCCGTTCACCACAAGAACTTTTGCGCCTTCCAGTGCTTTCATGTCCTTCGTGGTCATCTGGTAGTCGTGGATACAGCCCGTGAGGTTTTCCGTCATGTTCACCACATTTACGTTTGTCCCTTCCAGAAGGTTTTCCGTAAGCACGTAAACAGGGTAGAAGGAGCAGACCACCGTGTTCCCGCTCTGCTTTCCGCCTTTACCCAACACCCCGACCACCAGCACGATGGCAAGGATCATCAGGGCTGCGGTCGATATGAATATGATCTTCTTTTTGTCTTCTTTACCCATTTTTATTCTTTTCCTAACTTAAACGCGATGACAAACCCTGCTGCAAAAGTGATGATTCCGAAGATCACCGCAGCAACGGATACTGATGTGATCCCCAAATGAACAAATACGGGATAGGGTGATGCGGCAATGAGACCCAGGATGGCTCCGTAGGTTCTTCTTTCATATTTGTCAAGAAGGAAACGTATGAGTTTCGCCACACCGAAAAAGCCGAGAAATACACCTATCACAAAAGGGATCAGCACGCCTCCGCGGGCAAATACGCCTTTAATATCAAAACTCTTAAGAGCAGAAACCGCTCCCGTTAAAGAGCTGATGATGGAATTATAGTAACCCAGGATCATCATGATCATGGATCCCGAAACTCCGGGGATGATCATGGTTGCAGCCGCCAGACAGCCCACAATCAGAGATACAAGAATTCCAAGGGGTGTAAGAGACAATTCTCTTTCAACTCCCGTTCTCTGTCCTATGATCTCAAGCACGATGACCAGTGCAAAAAACGCCGCAAACAGCAGGATCACCCATATGTCTTTCTTTCCTCCGACTTTCTTCCATATGGTAGGAACTCCGCCAAAGATCAGTCCGATGAACAAAAGAGCAGTGGGAATGGGGAATTTTGCAAACAGCCACTCAATGGCAAACGCAAAGCCCACGATCCCGGCCACCATGCCGATACCGTAAGGGAGAAGGGTCAGAAGGCTCTTTTTGAAATTTTTGAAAAGGTTGTTGATGGAACTGATGATGTCGTCATATATGCCCATGGAAACCATCATTGTTCCTCCGGAAACTCCGGGAATGATGTTTGCCACACCGATGACAATGCCACGTAATATGTCCAGAATGAATTTTAACATTTTATGCCTCGCTTAAAAGTATTCTCTATGCCTGCCATCTTCCGCTGGCTCCGCAGGGAAGGACCAGATTGCTTGACTTCACGGGAAGACCGATCTCGTCTGCCGTCACTTTTCCTCCGAACTTCGGACAGATCTCGCTGCCGATGAGGTAGGAGAGGACTGCGGGCTGAAGGCCGGTGGTGTAGGAATTTATCAGGAAGAACAGAGGTTCGGGCTTCAGTACTCCCGCACAGAGTTTTACAAAATCATATATGGACTCCTCGATCTTCCATATCTCGCCTTTGGGGCCTCTTCCGTATGAAGGGGGATCCATGATGACCGCATCGTAGAGGTTTCCTCTTCTGATCTCCCTTTCCACGAACTTGTTGCAATCATCAACGATGTAGCGGATGGGAGCGTTTTCAAGCCCTGACGCGACCGCATTTTCCTTGGCCCAGCCCACCATGCCTTTGGACGCGTCCACATGGGTGACAGCTGCTCCCGCCTTTGCTGCCGCAAGGGTTGCGCCTCCTGTATATGCGAAGAGGTTTAGGACCTTCACTTCCCCATGGGGATCGGCCGCTTTCTTTTTGGCGATCAGATCCGAGAACCAGTCCCAGTTTGCCGCCTGCTCGGGAAACAATCCCGTATGCTTGAATGCAAAGGGCTGAAGGTTAAATTTCAGTTCTTTGTAACCTATAGTCCACTTTTCCGGCAGATCGAACATCTCCCATTCTCCGCCCCCCTTTGAAGAGCGATGATAATGGCCATTCAGTTTTTTCCACTCCGGGGCTTTTTTTGAGGTTTTCCAAATGACCTGAGGGTCCGGTCTCAAAAGTATATACTGCCCCCATCTTTCCAGTTTCTCACCTTCGGAGCAGTCCAACACTTCGTAATCTTTCCAGTTTTCAGCAATCCACATTTCTCTTATCCTTTAAACATACTTATCCACATTAAGAGTATAATCGGATTTATTATAACATCACGCCCATTTAAAAGCAAGGGAGCCACAAGGGTCTTTTGGCTCTCACACCACCATCATCCTTCCGTTGCTCTTGTCCAGATCGCGGCAGTGAAGGGCGAAGGCCACATCTTCCTTGCGGATCTTTGCTGCTCCTGCCATATCCGCCGAAGTCCGTGACATACGAAGGAGTTTGTGGACTACACGGGCGGAGTAACCGAACTTTTCACTGGCTTTTCGTAAGAATTCTTTTGTTTCCCCATCTATTTCACAAAAATCATCTATCATTGCACTTGTCATCTGGGCATTGCAGGAGATCCCCGGCATATTCCGGAACCTTTTCTGCTGGATCCGTCTTGCACTTTCAACCCTAGCCTTCAATTCTGCGGAAGTGGGAGCGGGCGCACTTTTTTCGGGCTCAAAAAGGTCTACAGGCATTACCTGTTTTTGTATGTCTATACGGTCCAATATCGGACCTGATATCTTGTTCCTGTATTTCACGATCTCGTAGTCGGAACAGCGGCACTTGTTCCCGGGATAGAAGCCGCAGGGACAGGGGTTCATGGCCGCTACGAACATAAAATTCGCAGGATAGGTGTTGGTGTAGTTCACTCTGGAGATCACCACCTTTTTGTCTTCCAACGGCTGTCTCAGAGCATCAAGAGCACACACCGAAAACTCCCCCAGTTCATCCAGAAACAGAACACCGTTGTGAGAAAGAGAGATCTCCCCCGGCATGGCATTTGCGCCGCCTCCGATCAAGGCATTCACGGAAACGTTATGATGCGGCGCGCGGAACGGTCTTTCCTTCAAAAGCCCTCCTCCCGGCGGAACAAGACCCGATATGCTGTGTATCTTCGTCACTTCCAGTGCTTCCTCTTCGCTCATGGTGGGAAGTATGGTGGGAATGCGCCTTGCGATCATGGTCTTTCCGCATCCGGGATTTCCGATCATCAACAGATTGTGACCCCCCGCCGCCGCAAGGACTATGGCATCGATGAGGGAATTCTGCCCACGTACCTCGGAAAAGTCGGGTTCCTTCACCCCGACCTTTTCACCGGTCTTTTCCTGCTCGGGCATCTTCGGAACGTCGATCTTTCCTTCAAGAAAATCCGTCACCTGTCTCAGATTCCAAAAAGGATAGATCTTCACTTCGCTTACAAGTTTAGCTTCTCCGTAGTTTTCCGCAGGAACGATCATGTGCTTCACTCCCGCTTCTTTCGCGGCAAGTATCATGGGAAGGATCCCCGTACAAGGTCTGAGATTTCCTCCCAGGGACAATTCCCCCAGAAAGCCGTATTTTTCAAGTTCCCGCGGGTTGATCTCCCCCGCCTGGGCAAGGAGTGCCACCGCCAGGGCCAGATCGTAGTGCGATCCCCGCTTTTTCCTGTCTGCAGGCGCCAGACTCAGGACTATCTTTTTCTCGGGCATATAAAAGCCGCAATCCGTAAGGGCCGACTGGATCCTTTCTCCCGCTTCCTTCACCGCCGTATCCCCCATTCCGATGATGTTCACCGATTGTGATTCCGTATTTAAAAGACTTGCTTCGATGTACACAGGGTATCCGTCTATCCCTGCTATGGAAAAACTTTTTACTGCAGTAGCCATATGATGTCTCCCTCCATTTTTATCCTGTCTTCCAGTTCAAGCTCTGTCAGTTCGCCAAAGATCTCACTTGTACTTCGATCCAACCCTTTTGCCAGTTCCGCCACAGAGATCCTCCCGCTTGCTTTCTTTAATTCTGCGATGATATTATTGTCCTTTTTCGGACTCATTTCCTGCAGCGGAAGAGTGTATTGGATCAGGCTGCTCTTGCTGTCTTCCGGCAGCCACAGCACTGCTTTTCCTTCTCTGATGAGCCTGTTGGTGCCCCTGCTTTCCGGAGAATCGATCCTTCCCGGAAGAGCATATACTTCCTTTCCGTACTCCCGTGCTTTATCCGCCGTTATCAAAGCACCTCCTTTTTCTCCCGACTCCACCACCAGGAGCCTGTCAGAAAACGCCGCTATTATTCTGTTTCTTTGTGGAAATGTTGAAATGTTCCCGTGAAAACCGGGTGGATATTCAGATATTACAAGACCTGTATCTATGATGGCTTCCATTAATGAACGATGTTCCGAAGGAAAGCATATGTCAGGGCCCGTTCCAAGAACCGCCACTGTGTATCCTCCGGCCTTTATGGCCGCAGAATGAGCGATCCCATCGATTCCTCTCGCCATTCCGCTGATCACCGTGACTCCCTCTTCAGCCATTTTTTTCGCCGTCTCCGATGCTACCTTCTTCCCATATTCCGTGCATCGTCTCGTACCCACGATACCAATGCTTTCCCCGAAGTTTTTCCATTGTCCTCTGCAGTACAACAGAAGCGGAAGATCATCATAGTTTTGTATTTCAAAATCTTTAAAGCTTCGGATCCAGATCCCTTTGTGACTGCAGATCTCTTCCAGTTTTTCCGCTTCTTCAAGATCATTCTCCTTTGCGAATCCTTCATCCTTCAGCGCTTCAAAAACCGCTTCAAAGCTTTCGTGTTCCCGAAGAAGCCGTTTCTTCTCCGACAGTCCCACACCTTTCAGCGTGCTCAGCCATATTGCATATTTCATGTTTACCCCCTTACATTTTGTTGTCCTATAATGCTAACACGGCACAATGTCTATTTCAATTCGCAATACTTCACAAAAAGAATGGCTCAAATTGTACACTTTGTACAAAAAAAGTGGCGGGAACCCGCCACAAAAATAAAATTTTTATTTACTCTACATCATGAACCCTTGAAGATTCCTGAGCATACAAGAGTTTCAGCACAACAGGAGTCAGGATGGAAGATGCGACTATCAAAAGGATGACAGCAGTAAAATACTCAGGAGACACAAGGCCGACGGACAGTCCCTTTTGGGACACTATCAGGGCCACCTCTCCTCTGGTCATCATACCCACCCCGATCTTCAAAGAATCGGCCCAGCTGTACTTCATTGCCTTGGCGATCAATCCGCAACCGATGATCTTTGTAATCAGGGCAACGATCACAAAGAGGACGCTGAAGAGCAATATGCTTTGATCAAAATTGCTGATGTCGGTTCGAAGTCCGATACTTGCAAAGAATATCGGTCCGAAGAGCATGTATGAATTTATGTCCATCTTCTGGGCGATGTAATCATGATCCTGAATGGAGCAAAGGATGATACCTGCCACATATGCACCCGTGATGTCCGCAATCCCGAAGAACTTCTCCGCAGAGTACGCCATTATAAAGCAGAGCGCCAGAGACCAGATGGGAAGCCTTCTGGTGTGCGGCCAGCGTTTGTCCATCCACTTAAAGAGAAGATAGACCAAAAAGCCCACTATGATGGAAAATACAAAGAACAGAACGGTGGAAAGCGCCACATGTCCCACATTTGAATCCCCGCTCTTGAAACCTATGACAAAGGTAAGAACAATAATACCTATGACATCGTCAATGATTGCAGCCGAAAGAACGGTGGTACCTACGGTGGTTTTAAGTTTTCCCAGTTCTCTTAAGGACTGAACTGTAATGGAGACAGAAGTTGCGGTCATGATGACGCCGATGAAAACCGCCTCATAGAACTCCGTAGAGCCCAGGGGTGAAGCCCCATAGTAGGCCATATATAGTAAAGTTCCGCCCACAAGAGGAACAAAAACACCGCAGCATGCAATAAGAAGAGCCTTGACGCCGGTCTTCATAAGTTCCTTGAGATTTGTACCGAGTCCTGCGGAAAACATAAGAAGAACAACACCGATCTCCGCCATCTGTGATATAAAATCGCTTAAAGACACCAATCCCAAAACACTGGGACCGATGATGATACCCGCCAAGATCTCCCCCACAACTTCGGGCGCATGTATCTTTTTTGCCAGAAGTCCGAAAACTTTACTGAAAAGAATAATGATGGCCAAACTCAAAAAAATCTCATATGCAGCCATAACTGTCTACCTCCGATCAGATGGAAACTGCCCCAACGGGCATGCGTTTTACCTTTAAAAAACCCCCTCTTTGTTCACGAGGGGGTACATTCAGCAAATGTTGATTATATATCAAAAAATATAAAAATCAAGCATTATAAATTTTTCTTTATTTTTCATATCCGTTGGGATTCATGCTCTGCCACTTCCAGGAATCCGCGCACATTTCTTCAAGACCTTTTTCGGCTTTCCAGCCCAACTCTCTCCACGCTTTGCCGGGATCTGAGTAGTTGGTTGCAATGTCTCCGGGACGACGTTCCACGATCTCGTAAGGAAGATCCCTTCCGCAAGCCTTGGAAAATGCCGCCACAACCTGCTTTACGCTGTATCCGATACCCGTTCCCAGGTTATATACGGAAACGGCAGGAGCTTCTTCAAACTTCTTCAAAGCCTTTACATGACCCTTTGCAAGGTCAACAACGTGTATGTAATCACGTACGCCCGTTCCGTCGGGAGTGTCATAGTCATCACCGCATATCCTGATCTTGTCGAGTTTTCCCACTGCAACCTGAGCAACGTAAGGAACAAGATTGTTGGGAATGCCCTTGGGATCTTCTCCGATAAGACCGCTCTCATGAGCTCCGATGGGGTTAAAGTATCTGAGGAGCACCACATTCCACTCCTCGTCGCCTGTATGAAGGTCGGTAAGGATCTGCTCCAGCATGCTCTTTGTCCAGCCGTAAGGATTGGTGCACGCTCCCTTGGGAGTCTCCTCGGTAACCGGAACCTTCTCGGGACATCCGTAAACCGTAGCGGAAGAGCTGAAGATTATCTTCTTTACACCATGTTTTCTCATGGCATCACAGAGCTTCAATGTACCGGTGATATTGTTGTAATAGTACTCAAGAGGCTTCTTTACTGATTCGCCCACTGCCTTGAGACCGGCAAAATGGATCACAGCATCGATCTTTTCTTTATCAAATACTTCTTTCAGTCTGACTTCATCAAGGAGATCCACATTATAAAAAACAGGCTTCTTTCCGGTGATCTTTCCCACTCTCTCCACTGCAAGTTCGCTGGAATTTACAAGGTTATCAACGATCACCACTTCATGTCCCGCATTGATCAATTCCACACAGGTATGACTTCCGATGTATCCGGCTCCTCCGGTAACAAGTATACGCATAACTCAGCACCTCCGTTTGATATACGTTCGGGCTCCCACGCATGAGAACCTGTCCTGTTTATGTTCTGCAGTGAATTTATCACAGAGGGATGATTGTGTCAAGATTTTTGTTTTATAACAATAATCCTGTTTTAATTTCATCCTCCATCTTGACTTTGCGCAACAAATCTGATAATATTGCGCAAAATCCTTTTTCTGTTCACCATCCGAGACAGATCTTAACATCGACAAATAATAACGTCAATTATCATATCACGAGGTTTCATATGTCCAGGATCACCATCGCCGACGTCGCAGAAGCGCTCGGCATATCAAAAACCACCGTTTCCCGTGCCATTTCCGGCAAAGGAAGGATCAGCGAAGAGACGATCAAAAAAGTAAAAGAGTACATCGAGGCAAACAACTATAAACCCAACGTCATCGCCAAAAGTCTTGCTCAGTCCAAGACCTACAACATAGCCATGATCATTCCCGCAGACTGCAATGTTTCGGAGCTTCCTTTCTTCCAGAGCTGTATGTACGGAGTCTGCGAAAGAGCTGCCGAGCGGGATTATGACGTTCTTGCGGTTTACACCATGGGAAATGAAGCAAAGAATCTGGAGCGCATATTGATAAACAACAAGATCGACGGAGTTATCCTGAGCCGCACTCTGGTAAACGACCGACTGGTAAAGGAACTGAGAGATCACAATCTCCCCTTCGTTGCCATCGGATCTACGGAAGACGAGCAGATCGTAAGGGTAGACCATGATCACCGCAGCGCCTGCAGGGAACTCACTTCCTTCATATTACAGAGCGTTCATGACAGAGTCGCCCTCATAGGCGGCAACAACACTCATATGGTCACAAGGATGCGCTATCTTGGTTTCACCGATGCCATCAAAGCCGAAGGATTGAAGCTCCATCCCGAACTCATCTTTTTAAACGCCGAGACTCCGGAGTCCATAGAAGACATCACCGAAGAACTTCTCCGCAGGAATGCGGAATGCATCGTATGCATGGATGATATGATATGCTCTAAGGTGCTACAAAAGCTTTCGAGAGATCACGTTTCCGTTCCGGAAAGAGTCAAAGTGGCTTCATTTTACAATTCCCGACTTTTGGACACACACGTCCCCGCTGTCACCTCCCTGGATTTTGATGTTCAGGAGCTGGGCACAAGGGCTGCGGACGTGCTTTTGGACATGATCGCCGGAAAAGACGTCCCCGGAGTGACTCTGCTGCCTTACAGGATAACAGTGAGAGAAACCGTTTGATCTGTAATTTTTATAAATCAACAATTGCTTTTTTCTTCACAATTAATACTCTATATGGTAGAATATCTCACAGGAAAATGATCTTTACCGCGTGTGTATTTTCACGTGACACTGACCTTTGAGGATGTTTATCCCGTTTTTTATTTTGAAATTTATCTGATATTGAGAGCATATAATTAATGAATAAAATAGAGCGAAAAATCATATATGCTTTGGTCGGCATAGCCGTGTTTTGTGCTGTCATGCTCTTCGGAGGCATTACCGAATACATAGAAGGCGTTGTCATTAAAGGGGTCATCACCGGCGAAGGGCCTACACCTACACCCACCCCTGTGATCACTCCCACACCCACGCTTTCCCCTACACCCACTCCGTCGCCCACACCTACGCCTACACCTACACCATCGCCCACACCCACTGACACGCCTACGCCTACGGAGAGTCCCACACCCACGTTGTCACCCACACCCACCAACTCTCCCACGCCGTCGCCTACGCCCATTTACTACGATCCGGGCATAGCACTTACGGATGTGCATTATGCTTCTTCCAGCCTTCCCATACGTACTTCCATGAACGAAGACGATGATTCAAATATCATCGGAAGACTGTACTACGGAAGCTATTCCACCATCCTTTCCGATGAAGGCGAGTGGCTTAAGATCACCACCGGCTCCATTAAAGAAGGCTACATCAAAAAAGATTCCACCATTACAGGATACGCTGCGGCAAAAATGCTGGATCTTGAACGCAACGACGAAGGAGAACCTTTTGTTTACGGCAAGATCAGGGTGGCCGTTTATATAAGACCCGAGCCCAAAGACACCGTTCCCAAGAATGCCACCATCATAGACAGAGGCGCCACCGTTACCATAGATTTCCTTAAGAGTATGGGATCCGGTCCTTCCGGATGGCTCTACGTTACTACAAAAGACGGTACATCCTTCTACGTGAAGGGAGAGAACCTTAACATCATCTATTCCTATGAATCAGGTTTTACCCTTGAAGAGATAGATGCCCTCCGCGTAGACATCAGAGTAAGATCCGCCTATGCAAACAGGCAGAAAAAGTATATTCCCGGAAACACCTACACAGGAACCCCCGGTCATGTTGAAAACACAGAGACAAATCGTGGCCACGTTACACAGATGGATGAGAATGATCTTTATCTATTTGCTTCCATCATCGCAGCAGAAGCCGGAGATCAGGATTACGACGGTATGCTGGCCGTGGCCAACGTCATAATCAACCGTATGGAACTTGGCTGGTGGGGAACATCACTCTATGATGTTGTTTATGCTCCCGGTCAATTTGATGGAATTAAGTTTATCCCGCGTATCCAAAGTTCCGGCGTTTTGGATATAAATCCTTTATATTACAAGGCCGCAACCGAGGCATGTAACGGTGTGAACAACATCGGCGACTACTACTTCTTCAGAACGGAAGTCAGTGCATTGGAACAGTACAAAGACAAAAAAGGTGAAACCACCTGTGCTCTCCTTAAGTTCGATGATTTCTGTGTTCTGGGAACCCACGTGTTCTTCCACAGAACAGACTGGAGCGATGAATAAAACATTTCACCCCTTTAAAACAAGCGTTCCGCTTTGAAGGCGCTCGTTTTAAAGGGGTGTTTTCTTTCCGTTGTCATAATTTCACATATTTTTTATTTTTTTGTTGACAAAGGTTTTTTTATATGCTATTTTCAACACGTGCTTAACGGATCGGGCACAAATATTAAAGAAAGAGAGGTAAGAAGCAATGACAATGATTCGCATGAACTACACAAAACTTAACAACACCAAGTCTAACCTTACCTCGGTATATCTTTCATTTTGATCGAATCTAAAATGAATCTTTTACCGTGGTAATTGCCACGGTATTTTTTTATCTGTAATTCAAAAACCCCGTGGCGAAGTAACAGCTGAATAAATGTATGACATTACGTTTATTTTAAACTCACTAAACATTCTACACAAAGGGGTGACCCATGAAAAAATTAATTAAATACGTTCTTAAACACCGATTTACTTACATTTTTGCAATCTTATGTCTGTTTATCGGTACTATCGCCGACAACATCAGACCCCAGCTGATCAAGGACATCGTGGATGAAGTCATCGAAGGCGGAAAACCTGATCTTCTTCCCCGCCTGCTCATCAGCATCGCGGCTATCGGATTACTCAGAACCTTCACTCAGTACTTCAAGGAATTTCTGTTCGACATCACAGGTGTAAAGGTCGGAAACGAAGTCCGTTTCGATCTTTTTAAACATATACAGAAGCTTTCCCTCAACTACTTTGATAAAGCCAACACAGGCGAACTTCTGGCAAGGCTTAAGAATGACATCGATTCTCTTGCCTTTGGCGGCGTAGGCTTCATCATAATGCTGGCAATAGAGATCCTGCTCCACACGGGCATAGTCATCTACTGCATGTTCGGACTTTCTCCCAAGCTTGCCATTTTCCCGCTCTGCGTGCTTCCCTTCGGCGTGGCTCTTGCCATCGTCCTTGAAAAGAAGCTGGACACGGTCTATGACAACCTGAGCGAAGAAAACGCCGAGATGAACACCGTTGCCCAGGAAGACATTGCAGGTGTCCGCACGGTCAAGGCCTTCTCAAGAGAAAACTACGAGCTGGAGAAATTCCGCCGTCACAATAAGAAGTACTACGAACTCAGTATGAAGCTTTCCAAGGTACTGGTGCGCTATGAACCTCTTTTCGACCTCATCACCAGGATCCTTCCCATCGGTGCCATCCTTATCGGAGGACGTATGGTCATCAGCGGAGACATTTCTCTGGGTACCCTTACAGCCTTCGTGGCCTACTGCGATATGCTGGTATGGCCCATGGAATGCATCGGCTGGGTAAGTAACGAGATCGCATCCGCCTTTGCTTCCTACAAGAAGATAAAGAAGGTGGCCAACGAAGTTCCCATGATCGAGGCTCCCGCCGATCCCGTGGTCCTTCCTGAAGTCAAGGGATCCGTTGAATTTGACAACGTGACCTTCACTCTGGACAACAAGGACATTCTGAAGGACATATCCTTCAGCCTTCCTGCCGGGAAAACACTGGGCATCATGGGTGCCACAGGTTCGGGAAAGACTTCCATCCTCACCCTGCTCTTCCGTTTCTATGACGCAAACAAGGGTACCGTCAAACTGGACGGCGTGGACGTAAAGGACCTTTCCCTGACCCAGTTGAGACAGAGCATAGCCCAGGTTTCCCAGGATGTGTTCCTTTTCTCAGATACCATCAGTGAGAACGTCCGCTTCGGCAAACACGAAGGTGTTTCTGACGAAGTGGTACGTAAATGTCTTGAAATGGCACAGGCGACTGAATTCGTTGACAATCTTTCCGAGAAGGAAGAAACCGTCATCGGAGAACGCGGCGTCGGTCTTTCCGGCGGTCAGAAGCAAAGAATCAGCATTGCCAGAGCTTTGGCAAAGAACGCACCCATCCTTGTGCTTGACGACTCCACTTCGGCTCTCGATACCGAAACCGAACTTGAGATCCAGGGTGTGCTCAATTCCCTGACCGATACCACAAAGATCATCATCGGACATCGTATTTCCGCTGTGAGAAAGGCAGATGAGATCATCGTTCTTAAGGACGGTGCCATCGCCGAGCGCGGAACTCACGAAGAACTCCTTGCCCTCCGCGGCTTATACTACGAAACCTATTGCGCACAATACGGGGAGGTGGCTTAATGGCTGTCAATTCAGTAAAAAAAGACGAAAACACGGCTCTGGCCGATAAGACCAAGACCATACTTCGTCTTGCAAAATATCTTTTAAACTATAAAGGAACGATCTTCATCGTTCTCCTGGTTATCGCCGTTGCTACTGCGATAACCCTGGTCAACCCGCTCATCATGGAATATGCGGTAAATGTATGCATTGTAAACAAGGACTACGAAGCCATCTACAGAGTAGTGATCATCGCTCTGATCCTGAACCTGGTACTCTTCGGAGCCGTAAAAGCCCGTATGTACCTCATGGCCAAGATCTCCAACAAGATCCTTGTCACCGTCCGCGACGAGCTCTACACTCACCTTCAGAAGCTGGGACTCAAGTTTTACGACAGTCTTCCCGCAGGAAAGATCCTTTCCCGTGTCATAGAAGACGTCAACTCCCTGAAGGGTGTGCTGCAGGATCTGGTAGTTACACTGCTTCCTCAGTTCATTACGCTTTCTGCGGTTCTGGTCATAATGTTCATCAAGAACCCCATCCTTGCGGCAGCGACCCTGGTCTCCACGCCTTTGCTCATCGCCGGTCTTCTCTACATCAAGATCAAGTGCTCCGAGCTTTGGCACACCCACAGCAAAAAGTCTTCCAACCTTTCCGGTGTCATCCATGAAGACATTTCCGGAATGCGGATCATTCAGGGCTTCGCTGCAGAATCCGAGACCGAATCCGCTTTCGACACCGCCGAAAAAGAGCATTGGGAATCCTTTAGGGACGCCGTTAAGATCGGTGATCTTTTCAACTCCATCATCGAATTCACCACTATGCTTTCCACGGTCTGCATGTATTATGTGGCAGTAAAAGTCCTGGGCATCACTTCAGCCTCTGTAGGTACTCTTATCGCCTTCGCCACATATGCGGGCATGATCTGGCATCCCATATCCCAGCTGGGCAACCTCTACACCAACCTTGTAAGAAATGTTGCACGCGCAAACAGGATCTTCGAAGTCATCGATACCGAACCCGAGGTCTTTGACAGAGAGGGTGCCACAGAACTTCCGGAGATCTCAGGACAGGTCGAGTTCAAAAACGTTTCCTTCTCATATGATGACAAGAAGGGCGTTCTCGACAACGTTAGCTTTACCGTTAAACCCGGCGAGACCATCGCCCTGGTTGGCCCTACCGGAGCGGGCAAATCAACCATCGCGAACCTCATCAGCCGTTTCTATGACATAAAGCAGGGTCAGATCCTGATCGATGGCCATGACCTCACATCTGTTACTGTGGAAAGCCTCCGCAAGCAGATGGGCGTCATGACTCAGGACAACTTCCTCTTCACCGGCACCATAGCCGAAAACATCCGTTACGGCAAACTTGACGCCACTCAGGAAGAGATCGAAGCTGCCGCAAAAGCCGTTAATGCCCACGAATTCATCATGAAGCTTGAAAAGGGCTATGAAACGGAACTTCAGGAAAGGGGCGCAGGTCTTTCTGTGGGACAGCGTCAGCTCCTTGCTTTTGCCAGAACCATGGTTTCCATGCCGAAAATACTGATCCTTGACGAGGCCACATCCTCCATCGACACCCAAAACGAGATCCTTGTTCAAAAGGGTATCGCTCAGCTCCTTAAGGGCAGAACATCATTTGTTATCGCCCACCGTCTTTCAACCATTAAAAATGCCGACCGTATCTTTGTCGTAGATCACGGCCGGATAGTTGAAGCAGGTTCACACAACGAGCTGATGGAGAAGAAGGGAGAATACTACAACCTCTGCATGGCTCAGGCGGTATAAAAGAAAAACCTCATTCGTGTATGCTTCCAGACACGGATGAGGTTTTTTATGTCTCAAAAGGTGGGATGAAACTTTCCGACGCGGTATCGCCTTCCTGAACAAAGGCATTTGTGATCCCCAGCCCTATGGCAAAATCCACCAGTCGGTCATATTCTCTCTTTGTACATTTTCTGTCCAGTTCTTTGTACTCTTCCGGGATCCTGAAGGGGGTATACTGGTTCATCAATGACAGATACACCGAATCCCCGTAGGTCTCCCAAATGTATCTCACACATTCTTTCGCTTCTTTCACATGTCCCGGCAGCAGAAGGATCCTCACGATGATCCCCTTTTTCATCATCCCTCTCTCATCGAACTCCGGTCCTCCCACCTGCCTGAACATCTCTTCTATGGCTTTTTTTGCCACTTCCGGATAGTCCGGAGCTTTGGAGTACTTTCCCGCAAGTTCGGGAGAGATGTACTTAAAGTCCGCAAGGTATATGTCTATCAAGCCTTCCATTGACTTAAGGACTTCCTCGTCATCATAGGAAGAGGTGTTGGCGACCACAGGGATCTTGAGCTCATCCTTCACAAGGAGAAGACTCTCTTTGATCTGAAGATAGTAGTGGGAGGGGGTTACAAGGTTTATGTTGTTTGCTCCCATGTCCTGCAGTTTAAGGAATTCCTTCGCCAGTTCTTCCCGGCTCACTTCATGTCCCACCGCAGCCCTTGATATGTCTTTATTCTGGCAATAGACACATTTCAGGTTGCAGCCCGAGAAAAAAACAGTCCCGGACCCTTCTTTCCCGGACAAACACGGCTCTTCCCAAAAGTGAAGAGCCGCCCTTGAAATCATTATTTTGTTTGATACTCCGCAGAAGCCTACTCTTCGGTCTCCTTCGTTTCCTCCGAAGCCTGAGTCTCCGACTCTTCCGCGTTCTGCTCCGCACTTACGGGGGCAGGAATAGCACTGAATTTCTGACATAATACGAATAAAGCGACACCCGCTGCAAAAATAAAAATCGAAATGAACTGGGATGTGGAAAGTGCTCCTACAGCGCCTCTTTCGGCATCACCGCGGAAGAACTCTATGGCAAATCTTCCGATGCTGTAAAAAATGAGATAGAACGCCGAAACAACGCCTGACTTCTTAAAGAACCTGGGAACTACAAACACCAGCAGGCAGAAGTTCAGGAAATTTCCCAATGATGACATGATCTGTGTAGGATAGAGCCATACATTGTTGGGTGCAAACATCGACTCTTTAAATACGATGTGAATGGGACACGTGGTCTCCGCGCCGTAGCAACATCCTGCCAGCAGACATCCAATCCTTCCGAAACCCTGAGCAACTGCGATCTCCGGCAACACCATGTCAAACCACTCCAGGGTCTTCAGTTTCTTGACCCTACAATAAATGATACAGGCAGCTGAACCTCCGATGATGCCTCCGTAAACCACAAAGCCGTTGGTAATGTTCAAAAGGATCCTGGGATCCTGAATGATCGACTTGATCTCCACTATATAATATAGAAGCTTCGCCCCGATGGCTCCGCCAAGCGCGGCACACACAGCCATATCAAAAGCCGTGTCCGGGTTATATCCTTTCCTCTTTGCTCTCTGTTCCAGGATCAGGTAGGCTGCTATGATGCCCACAGTGATCATAAGGCCATATCCGTGCACCGTAAGAGAGCCTATCTTAAATAATTCGTCCTTCATATACTGATCTCCGTGTATTACTTGATTTATCAAATATACTATAACTTACAGGTTTTTGCAATCTTTTCCGCTTCAAGCATTAAGCATCCTCCGCGCAGGAGGGATGGGGGGAAAACATTGTGTGTTCTGACTTCACAGCTCTCTCCTTGCGTTTGCGACAGGACGACTATTTAATGCGCTTCGCGGCAGGAACGGATGAAAACACGGGCTTCGCAGAATTTTCATCCTGTTCCTGCCGCTGCGCGCTACTATACACATTCTTCAGCCGCAAGCCTCATATGAGATCTGTGAAGCAGAGCAACACAGTGTTTTGGGGGTGGGAATGTCGACGGGCAAGTTGCGCTTGCCCGTCGACTGCGCGGAATTTGCTTCAATTTATTCTAGTTATTTCTGCTTAAAATTGTTCGTAAGTTCGTCAATTAAAGACTAAATTATCAAAAAAGCCATCTTTGTATACAGTCTTAACAACATCTGTAATTAACGTTGAATAAGCCTCTTTTACAACTAGTAAATTGTATTTTGGGCAGAAAACTTCATTTTTTTCTACTGCAACCATAAAATCATAGTATAGCCGTGCGATATTGGTTATATGCAAACGATATTCTTTATTTTTTACTATTACTGATACATCATCCCTATATCCATCTACAATACCTTGTTTTTCATATTTCTTCCCCCCATAAATAATCTGAATATCATGTTCAAGACTGACAGCATTCGAAAAATCCGCTTTCTCGTCACAATATTCTTGACTAGTTCCTAAATTCCTAAATACTCCTGCCTCGTACAAATTCCTAATCAATTTTTCTATTTCTTTTCTAGATATTTCTGTTACTAGGAATGTATTTGGTTCTGCAATATACATTCCCTTATATTCTATTTCACCAATAAACTCTTGGTATAGTCTAGGAAAGCTAACTATAAACAACCTATACCTATTCTCGTCCACAAGCACTGTTACATACCTGTATCCTTTCATATAGAACTCGTAATCATCCTGTTCCGAATCCCCTTCGTATTGAATCACATAACTCATTTTCTTATCTCCTATATTAGGTTCAGCCCAAAGCATCATAAGTGCATTCTATCACATCGGAAGCCTGAGCAACACTTCTTTTTACTTCCTTTTTCTGAACATCTCCGTTAACGATGTACTTTTCTTTTCTTATGACACGGTCAAGATCATCGAGGAAATGTGGCAAAGGAAATTCAGAGAAAGGAGTGTTGCTCCTGCATACGATGTGATAGAATACGTCTATGATCCTTCCAACCGACTCCTTGAAGAAGTGATCGGAGATACCGGAACTGTTTATGACTACGACCTTAACGGTAACGTCATCGGAAAGTCCATAGAAAACAGTTGGCATCATATCGTAGAGCAGTCACAGATTAAGAAATCTGGATTTCGTCCCGAAGAAATTCATAATGTAAACAATGTAATAGCGATTGACCATGCAGTTCATATGAAAATCACAGGTTACTACAATCCCAAGGATCAAGGGTAGATTTTTGAAAAGTGATTGGACAGTTTATTGATATGCTGACAGGGGAAAGTATGGAAACTACAAAAGGTATAATTCACTATGGGAAAAATGGAGCACATAATGTTCCTGCAAGACCTTGAGGATGAGATAAATGGATAAATTGATGGAATTCATAAGCATATTTGAGAATGGAACATATTTGAACTTAATATGGTATGACAAATGCTGTATCGGTGGTATCGTTGATACTATATATGAAGGTTATTTAGAATCCTCTGATGAACAAAAAGAAGATGATGAGTATTATGCATGCGCTTTTAGGATTACTGATATATTTCAAAACAAATGTTATTGGAACATTAAAATCGGACAACTCATTGAAGTGTCAAAATATCGATCACCAGATGAGATTCTTTTGGAAACAGGAGAAACAGTTTGGAAAAGGGGTAAGATATGTTTTTGAAGTATAGAAAAATAAAAGTATTAGAAGGTGATACATATTTAATTCGACAAATGAACAACAAAATTGTTGTGAATGACGATTATACAGGACTCACTATTTTGGACTTTAATCTGAATGAATTGAAAAAAATACCCCTTTCACCTTACTATATGTTTTATGATGCAATTGTTGTGGGCGACAAGTACATTTTATTAATTTGTGAAGATGATGGTGTATTTGTTGTTGTTAATATCGAGACAGATAAAGTGAGGATATTTTCTAAACCTTTAATGCTAAAGGATGATATTCTAAAGGAGTGTATCTCGTGTTCTGAAAGCACTGCAATTCTAAAATCATATAGGGGGGTAATATATTCGCTTGATTTAAATTTATTATGTTTAAATTTGAAACAAGATAAAATTGCTATAGGTAATGAAGAAGGAGAACAGAGTGGTCAAAACGCATGTAACATCGCCATGGGTAAGTATGATGTTTGTATGGATGATCAATTGATTGTAATTAAGGGAAAAGATAAAGAGTTGAGAATTATACCACAAACAGGATTCTATAACAAAGGAATATGCACGATCAAGAAAAATGAGGTAGATGAATTGGTCATTTTGTGTGGAAGTGGAGATGCATCGATGGCATTGTTGATTATGGCAGATATTATCGATGAGTAAAATGGGGGAATATGAATGACTATAAAGGAAATGTATAAATGTAAGAAGATTGTTGGTGAAGACTCTCTTTTACCTTTACCAAATTGGTA
This sequence comes from Lachnospiraceae bacterium, assembly GCA_024698485.1. Lineage (GTDB taxonomy): Bacteria > Bacillota > Clostridia > Lachnospirales > Lachnospiraceae > RGIG3528. The sequence goes on from JAILRC010000058.1 coordinate 23,580, forward strand.
TAATCATGTTATAGAAAAAGATATCGATGAGCTAGATTTATCAGATGTTTTAAAAATGTTGCGGCAAAGACTGTTCCTAAAGGTGGCTGTAAAAAAGACAATTGACTTTCTTTTGGTCAATCCATTTATAGGTGAATTGTATGAAGGAGAATTAATGGAGC
>JAILRC010000060.1 GCA_024698485.1 Lachnospiraceae bacterium
AAGAGTCTTATGATTTTATTGTTGCAACATATTCTATCCATCACTTAGCGGATGACCAAAAGATCGCGTTCTTGAGGGAACTGCTTGATCATCTGAGGGATGGCGGAAGGATTTTAATCGGTGATGTGGCTTTCGAGAGCCGGGATGAATTGGAAGCATGCAAAGAAGGCTGTGGCGACGAATGGGATGATGAAGAAGTATATTGTGTTGCTGATGATTTAAAACAGGAATTTCCCAATTTGGAATTTAAGAAAACTACGTTTTGTTCCGGTATTTTGACGATATCCGGATAACAGCCGGATGATGTACCGGATTCATGTTGAAGAACAGCATTATTGTCGTGCCTAAAATGATCAGACCGCCCTTTATGTAGTCGCATATGAACATTATCGCGCCTTTGTTGAATCGGTCTCCCAGCACGCCGCCCACGGGCGTGGCAAGTAAAAGCATCACTCCGCAGAGAGCAAGATACAGACCCTGCAGAAAAGCGTTGTTGTTTCCATCTTTGTGTACTTCCTTCCAAAGTTCTGTCAGTTCTTTATATTCAAGCGTTTTGAGCATCGCATTCGTTCCCGTTACCGGTTTATGGCTTATATGATAAAGCATAAAAGGGGGAAAGTGAATATACCGATGATACTATTTGTATATAAATATATATACTGTTGGTACAATGATCAAAAACACAGTCGAGTATTGACCTGTGGAACTTAACAGGCACATGTGGGACCATGTCTTTTTACGATGCACTGCTGTAGGTCGGAGCCGATCTGAACAATTGGCTTTTTTTATTTGACAATAATGCCCGCATATGTTATCATTTTGGCTAACGTAATTAGCCAAAAAGCTAAGAAGATTAGAAAGGAGGGAGGAAATGGCTAAAAAGAAAGAAATCATTGATGTGTGTGTTAAAATGGCGGATGAAGAAGGATTTTTGAATCTTTCCGTTAAAACTATCGCTGACAGAATAGGTGTTAAACCGCCATCTTTGTATAAGCATTTTCAAGGCGGGCTGGATGAGATCAAACAGGAGATCATGGTATATGGCTGGAATTGTATCGATATAATGATCGCTAAATCGGCAGTGGGAAAAACACGGGAAGCGGGATTAAAAGCTATGTGTTATGCATTGCGTGAATTTGCGCATGCTCATCCCGGGGTTTTTGAGGCAATATGCTGGCATAATTCATACACTTCTGAACTGAACCATGAAGTAACAAAAGGAGTTATCGCATCGTTGTATGCTGTTTTGGATTCTCTTGAGTTTGACGAAGTCAGGAAAATGCATGTACTGAGAAGCCTTCGAGGCTTTGTGGAAGGCTTTTCCATGCTGGAATTACATGGCAGTTTCGGAGATGAGATCTCTTTGGATGAGAGTTTTGAGTATGGCGTAAATGCGTTAATATCAGGAATTATGAAAGGGTAAAAATATGTGGATTGATGAAAAAAGAAAAGCACCGATAGCAGATTTTCTCGGTTGGCTTCTGTTTGTAACCGTGTTTGCACAAATGTTCATTTTTATTCTTGAGCCCGCATCGATCGAGCATGCGGAGACGGGAAGGATTTCATTGGCATATGTTATATATGCGATCATAGGGATCCTTTTTACTACACCGGCTCCTGTTATTTCTCTGTTTATTGTGCTCAGGAAGGAAGAGCATATTACTGTAACGGAGTATTTGAAGCGTTTTCTGTATACACCTAAAAAGCTGAAAACTTTTCTGATAACCGGCCTGTTCTGTGCATGCGCTATGATCTTTGCCGTTTGCTGCGGTGAACCTAATGGGGCACCTTTGTACATGATGCCGGTGGGATTCGTCATTATGCTTCCCTTCGTTGGATTTGCTGAGGAAACAGGCTGGCGAGGCTTTTTGCAGCCCATGATGGAAAAGAGATTTCCCTTCCCGGTTGCAACCACTATTGTGGCGGTAATTTGGTGCGTATGGCATTTCCCGATATGGTTACAGCCTAGTTCCAACCATTACGGTGACAGTATAGTGGGTTTTGCTATGAACATATTTGTATGGGCTTTTGTGGCAGCTGCAATTTACAAAGCCACGAAGAGCGTTCTGGCATGTGCCGTATATCATTCTTTTATAAATTCAATAGGCGCTGTTTATGACTGGAACAGATTATTTGACGCATACCCGAAGTCAAATTGGGCGTACATATACTTTGGAGTTATTTTTGTAATTGCTTTGGTGATCTGGTATAAGGAAGACAAAGGATTGCGTCGCTCTCAAAACTGAAATGGCTCCCCGGGACAGGGTTAGGGGTCCATTTTCAACAAAAGTCTGAATCCACAGCTCCGCATTGACAGTTAACGAGCGTTAGCGTACAATGGTTAACGATGGTTAAAAGCCAAAGTATAGGAGATGATTAAATGGAAAAACTTGTTTTAACGGAAGGGTCTTTTGGTCACATCTCATCCTCACCTTTGCTATAATGGGAGCATGCTGGGTACCGTGAGGAAACTTACGGGAAGCGTGTGGCTGTGCGTGCTGTGTCACGCCATTATCAATTCAGTGGGGAATTTTTATCATTATGATATGTATGGGAGCTATCTTGCAGCTGCAGTTACAGCCGGCGTGATGGCAGTGATCTCGTCGGTTTTGGTACGTATATTTAAAACGGACCATTGACCCCATCCTAATGTCATTTAGATAGCAAAAATCATAAAAAAAGTGTATCATTAAAGACGTGATAATTCCAGACACAATACAGCCAGTTCTCGGGTTTACGGTCAAAAAATCTATTTTTGAAAAAGGCAAACAGACAGCCTTTGAGATACACGCCTTCTATGGCGTGCCGGAGGAATACAAGGCTGAGACACTTAGCCGAATGGAAGAGGATATGCAAAGCGTTTATGGAAGTTTTTTGGAGGTGCGCTCATGATGATATGTCCTGCAAGTTATGTGGAACTTGAACTAAAAGGGGAAAGTCCAGAAGTTATCTGCTAAAGACGTGGAGATCAAACAAACATCCTGTCCGGTCGGATAAACATCTTCTTTTTCAACCAATATTAAGCCCAATTCAAACATATGCTTTGAGAGCTCGAGGGGGGTCTTTGAAAAATAAAAAAAGCTCAATAACAATTATCGTGTTACTGAGCATTATTATTGGATTAGGATCAAAGACTTTTAGATACAATACGTGGATCGTTGATGGCATTGTCAAGAAGTCTGCTTAAAAAACCGGTATATCCTTTGCCTGTTGCTTTTGCTTTATCTAAGGTGTCAGGAGATATACGAAGGGCAATAACCGGCTTGATGTTCTTGGATTTTCTGCTTCTTGCAATGGCGGCCATTTCAGCATATTGCTCCATTGTGAGCTCCGGAGCATCGTCATCGGGAACAACAGGCAACGCAGCTGCTCTTTCAATTTCTCGGATCTGGGCCTCGGTAGGCTGCTGACCGGAATGGATGGTTGTACGAATAAGTTTTTCATTCTCCATAGTATATCTTCCTTTCTGTGGATGTGGCCATACGAGCTGAGATCAGTCGCGCAGCATCATCACGCATAGCGTAAACAACGTACAGGACACCCTGTACACAACCTAAAACAACATAACGATCTTCATCAATGCTATGTAACGTATCATAGTATTCAATCCTGTCGTCATCTGCGAATACTAAGGCAGCAGTTTCAAAACTGATGCCGTGTTTTTGAATATTTATTTGATTTTTGTTTTCATCCCATTCAACAAGGGTTTCTGCAATATTCTTTTTCGTGATTAAAGTATAACCCAAAGTAATACTTTTGTCAATGTTAGGAGAAAAGGCTGACGGAGGCTGTTATGCACAGAAGACGAGATCAAACTATTTATTCGTTGCCTTTGTTGAAGAAAAATGCGGAATCCGCTGAAATATGAAACAAAGGGGTCGAGGTTTGGAGATAAGAAGAGGTATATACCTTGATAAGTTGATTTCAAAAAAAGCATAACAAGCTGATAAAAGTTATCACGGGAATCCGAATATGTGGGAAGTCATATCTGCTTTTTAATCTGTTTAGGGATCACCTTGCGTCAGATGGCGTTTCTGTCCGAAGGTATTCTTTCTTTATGTCAAGGAACGTATTAAAGACAAGGAAATGTATTATGTGCTTTTGGACGAGTGAGTCAATGGGGACGTTTCAAAAACATCTTGAAAAATGGCACCCGGGTATGTATAATCTTCGTTGGTTAGCAAAGCCTAACCAACGGCAAAAGGATTAGCGTCAGGGCGCCATTTTCTTTTTTGGACGTAGGTTAGCGGAAACTAATTACCCCCTAAAAAACGCCAAAAGCTGGGGGAAATATATCAGGTGGGAGATGTATAAGGTGTTTGATAAACGACTGATGAAAATGTGTCCGGAAAGCCGGAAATACATTATCGGAAATATCCTGTTCCAGTGGGCTGAACTTATTATCAATGCGGTGATGATAGGGATCATTGCCATGCTGGTGGAAGGCCTTTATGAAGGAACGGAAAAAGGGCAGACAATCGGGATAAAATTGTGTGTCCTTGTTGTCATGTTGATATTCAGATGGTTTACGACCGGGGCCGCTGTCAGGATGAGCTATCTTGCTTCAAAAACCGTAAAAAGAGTGATGCGTGAGCAGATCTACAAAAAGCTTCTCCGCTTGGGCAATGCCTATAGAGAACACGCGACAACTGCAGAGCTTGTGCAGGAATCCGTGGAAGGTGTGGAACAGCTTGAGAGCTATTTCGGACAGTATGTTCCACAGTTTTTCTATGCCTTTCTGGCGCCGGTCACATTGTTTTTCCTGTTTGGTGCGGCCGGCAGTTTTAAGGTTGCCACAGCGCTTCTTATCTGCGTTCCTCTTATTCCCGGGGCCATCATGATGGTGCAGAAGATCGCAAAAAGGATCCTTTCAAAGTACTGGGATCAGTATACGAAGCTGGGCAGCGCGTTTCTTGAAAACCTTCAGGGAATGACAACGCTAAAGACATATAAAGCGGATGCATATAAAAACGAACAGATGAATGCGGAATCCGAGAATTTCAGGGTCGTTACAATGAAGGTCCTGACGATGCAACTTAATTCCATAATCATCATGGATTTCTTTGCGTACGGCGGAGCGGCACTCGGTATCGCCCTTGCAGGCAAGGCATTCCTGGACGGGAACATAGGCTTGTCTTCGGTGATATTCATGATCCTTCTTTCGGCGGATTTCTTCCTGCCCATGAGAAGGCTCGGCAGCTATTTCCATGTGGCGATGAACGGAATGGCGGCAAGCGATAAGATCTTTAAGTTCCTGTCCGAAACAGAGCCTTACGAAAAGAAAGCTGAGTTTTCGAAAGATATATCCGGGATCAGGCTGCAGGATATCAGCTTTTCCTATACCGAGGATAGAGAAGTCCTTCATGACATCTCAATGACCATGAAAGAAGGAAGTTTTACCGGGATCGTCGGGGAGAGCGGCAGCGGAAAGTCCACGATCGCATCGATCCTTATGGGTAGAAATACTGTTTCCAAAGGGACAGTCACTGTCGGTGGCGTGAATCTTTCCGAGATTAATGAAGACAGCCTTCTGAAGAATATAACATATGTTGGCCTCGGAAGCGTGTTCTTTAAAGGAACGGTAAGAGAAAATCTGCTTCTTGCGGATCCGGGCGCTGCGGATGACAAACTGTGGTCTGTTCTGGAAGAATGCAGTGTTGCGGGTTTCTTTAAGAGCGAAAAAGGCCTCGATACCGAACTGAAAGAGAATGCGGAAAACCTTTCCGGAGGTCAGAAGCAGAGACTTGCTCTGGCCAGGGCGCTGCTCCATGATTCTGAAATCTACATTTTTGATGAAGCGACCAGCAACATCGATATCGAGAGTGAAGAATCGATCTTAACCGAGATAAAGAAGCTCGCAAAGACAAAGACGATCATCATGATCACGCATCGCCTTGCTAATGTAACGGATGCAGACAGGATCTTTTGCCTTGAAAATGGCAGACTTAAGGGCGCCGGTACACATGAAGAACTGCTTTCATGTTGTCCTTCGTATCAGAGCCTTTGGGACACTCAGAAGGAACTCGAGGAATTCGGAAAGGAGGCTTGCTGATATGAGCAAAGTAAAGGTTTTGTTCAGAATGCTCACACTTGTAAAGCCTCTGGCGGGATTTATGGTCCTGGCTGCGACTCTTGGAACGCTTGGCTTTTTGACCGCACAGTTCATCCCTATACTTGGGGGATATGCAGTGCTTACGGGGCTTGGGATTGAGAAGGGAATTACCTTTAAGAACGTTGTGATCCTGTTGCTTTTGTTTGCGGTTTTAAGAGCGATATTCCGTTTTTCGGAACAAAGGACTAATCACTATATTGCATTTACACTGCTTGCCATCATCAGGGACAGAGTGTTTAAAGCACTTAGACACCTTTGCCCTGCAAAGCTCGAAGGCAGGGACAAGGGAGACCTGATCTCTCTTATCACGTCGGATGTGGAACTTTTGGAGGTGTTCTATGCGCACACCATATCTCCGATATGCATAGCCGTCGTGACAGAGGCGATCATGTGCATATATATCGGTTCATTCCATCCTTTGCTCGGATCGGTTGCGCTGATCGCATTCCTGATCGTGGGAGCGGTACTCCCTGTCATCATCTCAAAACGAAGCGGAACGCTGGGAGACGATCTTCGAAAGGAAGCAGGCGCGCTTTCCGCGCATATGCTTGAAAGCATCAGAGGGCTTGATGAAACGCTGCAGTATCACGGCGGTGAGAAACGCTTGAATGAGATAACGGATAAAACAAAGGAACTGTCCGAAAAACAGGGGGTACTTAATCGCCTTACAGGAACCAACATGGCACTTGCAAATACCTTTATCTGGGTTTCGGATCTTATGATGCTCGGAACGTGCCTTGCCCTCTATAATTCCGGTAAGGTTGGCTTTGATGGACTTATCATACCGATGATCGCATTGATGTCATCCTTCGGACCGGTGACCGCACTTTCCGCACTCGGGACAACGCTGCAAAGTACGGTGGCATCGGGCGCAAGAGTGCTTTCTGTCATTGATGAAGTACCTGAAACAGAGGACATTAGCGGAAAAGAAGAGGTTTCCTTTACGGGAGCAAAAGCTGTGAATGTGACCTTCGGTTATGGAAGTGCGGAAGTGCTAAAGGATGTTTTTGTGAATGTCGGCAAAGATGAAATTGTCGGGATCGTGGGTCCAAGCGGATGCGGCAAATCCACGCTTCTTAAGCTTTTTATGCGATTCTGGAAGACAGGGAAAGGAAACGTCGATGTATCCGGAATTGATATAAACGATATAAACACTGACAATCTGCGTGACATGGAAAGCTATATGACTCAGGAAACGCAGTTGTTTAAGGATACGATAGCGAACAACATCCGTATCGGAAAGCTTGATGCTACGGATGAAGAAGTCATGGAAGCGTGCAAGAAAGCTTCGATACACGATCTTATCATGACACTTCCCAAAGGCTATGATACGGAGGTTGGAGAGCTGGGCAGTACGCTTTCCGGCGGAGAAAAACAGCGTATAGGCCTGGCAAGAGCCTTCTTGCACGATGCGCCGTTCATGCTTCTTGATGAGCCCACGAGCAGCCTTGACAGCCTGAATGAAGCAGTCATCTTAAAGGCGCTTAAAGAGTCGGCAAAGGACCGGACGGTCCTTCTTGTTTCACACCGACCGTCTACCATGTGTATCGCAGGAAGAACTCTTTCTATGGATGGGGGCAGGGTCTCATGAAAGATGTGAATGCTAAGCGAGAACGTGAAAAGCACATAGTCACTGAGATGATTTCTTTATATTGCAGAAAGAATCATCATACGAAAAAGGGACAGCTGTGCGATGAATGCAGGGAGCTTGCGGAATATGCTTCTTTAAGAAGTGACAAATGTCCCTTTATGGCAGAGAAGACCTTTTGCAGCAACTGCAAGGTTCATTGCTACAAACCTGAGATGAGAGAGAAGATCAGGCTGGTCATGCGTTTTTCCGGACCGAGGATGATCTTTCATCATCCTGTAATGGCTATAAGCCATGTGATAGAAAGCAAAAAAGAGAAAGGTCGGATCGAAAGAAATGAACGCTGTTAAGATTGTATACCTGATCATAGGATGTATTTGCCTGGGGCTTGGAACGGTCGGTGTTTTTCTTCCCATCCTTCCCACAACGCCGTTTTATCTTGTTACCGCATACTGCTTTGCAAGAAGCTCTACGAGACTTGAAACCTGGTTTAAAGGAACGGGAGTGTATAAAAAGCATCTTGAATCATTTGTGGAGAAGAAGGGAATGAAGGCGTCCACAAAGACCGGTATTTTGATAAGTGTAACACTGCTCATGGGATTTGGTTTCTTTATGATGGCGAGAAAAGGGATCATGATTCCCTGCATCATCCTTGCGATGGTGTGGGTTGCGCATTTCATATACTTTGTTTTCTTTGTAAAGACAATACCGGCGAAAGAAGAAAAGCAGGAGGACGGCAGTAATGTACAAACCTGAAGGACTGACAAAAGAGAAAGTGAATGAAATCTCGCAGCGGATTGCAGACTGAAGAGATCATTATAAGGAGGTCAATATGAAAACAGATTACAAAAACTGGATGCCAAAAGGAATGGTGATGGGAAGCGCTTGCGGAGCCATTGTATTTCTAATCTGCAGCATTGTGTTTGCTTTGGTACCGATCGCAGATTCGGTGAAGAAGGTACTGGTACCGATACTTTTTGTGGTAACGGCTTTTTTCATAGTTGTTACTATCTGGATGTTTCTTATGTACAGAGCTTTTTCATATAACGGGAAAAGGCAGATGTCAAAACAGATCATAGAAGGAGTGGCATCCTATGTAAAACTGCCTGACGGCGGAAAAGGTCTGGATGTGGGCTGCGGAAGCGGAGCACTGACAATAGCCTGTGCCAAGAGAAATCCCAAGGCTTCTTTTGTCGGAATAGACAGGTGGGGCAAAGAATATGCCTCGTTCAGCAAAGCACTGTGTGAGAATAATTCCAAAGCCGAAGGTGTTGCCAATACTTCTTTTATGCAGGGGGATGCGGTCAAACTTCCGTTTAAAGATGAGACCTTTGATGCGGTAACCAGTAACTACGTATACCACAATATTCCGAGCATAGACAGACAGGCGATCCTTCTTGAAACATTGCGTACATTGAAAAAGGGTGGCACCTTTGCCATACACGATATCATGTCAAAGGCGAAATACGGTGACATGCAGGAGTTTGTGAAGAATCTTAAAAATATGGGATACGCTGAAGTAAAACTGGTCGATACAACAAACGGGATGTTTATGAGCAGATGGGAATCCGCATGGATGGGACTCTCAGGCTCAAATGTCTTAGTGGGGAGAAAATAAGGAACAGAGGAGCCGGGATAGCACGTTTGCTCGGAAGTTAAAACGACTCCCGTACCTGCGCCAGAAATTTTTCTGCAATCGGTGTGAATGTCCGGTATTTATTCCAGATCAGATACAGTTTTGTCTCCTGTCTCGGAGAAAGAGGTCTGAAAATAAGATCACTTTCTTCGGAACAGTTTATTAGGTGATCGAAAGTAAGAAGAATGCCAAGGCCTTCTTTTGCGAACATAGAAGCATTATAAGAAAGCCGGAAGGTACCTTCCAAGTGGAGTTTTGGTAACTCACCACCTGCCCACATAAGAATTTCATTATTCCAGCTTTGTTCAGAGCAGAAGAGAGGCTGGCCGATAAGGTCAGCTACCCTGATGCTCTTTTTCTTTGCCAAAGGGTTGGTGCTCAGCATGACCGCACCCCATCTGTCGGCCTCGGGAAACAAGAGGTATTCGTATTTTTCACGGTTGGGAGTTTCGCATATCACTGCAAAATCAAGTATCCCCTTATCAAGCTTTTCCGTTACCTGCTCGGTGTCTCCGCTTGTGATGTGATACGTAAAGGCCGGATAACGCTCTTTGAGTTTTTTGATCTCCTTGGCAAGAAAGCCAATTTGATATGATTCGGCCAGTCCAAAATAAATATCGCCGCCTGTGATGTCGTCAAGGGAAACAAATTCCTGCTCGATCTTGTCTGCCATAGCGATAAGGTCTTCAGCACGGTCACGTAGCAGCATTCCTTCATCGGTCAGCTTTATTGAAAAGCTGTGACGGGTAAACAGCTTTTTTCCCAATTCATCTTCAAGAGCTCTGAGGACCTTTGATAACGTGGGCTGGGTAACATGCAGCATTTGGGCGGCATGAGACATGTTTTCCTCCCTTGCTACAGCTAAAAAGTATCGCAGGTTCTTGATCTCCATAGGTCCTCCTTTATTTGATATGCATAAATGGAATATCACGATATTCATTTTATTCATTAGCGCACTTTGTGTCAATATCATATACTGATGATGAGAAAGAAACGGCAGATTGCACATCAAATAATAAAAACAGGAGGACATAAAAAATGATCAGAAAAGAAGAATTGAAAGTTGTAAATGAGTGGGACAAGACTTTCAAGAAGAGCGATAAGGTCGATCACTGTAAGGTGACATTCGTAAACCGCTATGGCATAACCCTTGCGGCGGATATGTATGTTCCCAAGAATGCGGAAGGAAAGCTTCCTGCAATTGCTGTATGCGGACCTTTTGGCGCAGTTAAGGAACAATGCTCCGGTCTCTATGCTCAGGCCATGGCAGAAAGAGGCTTTCTTACAATAGCTTTTGATCCTTCCTTTACGGGCGAAAGCGGCGGTAATGTAAGATATATGGCATCTCCTGATATCAATACTGAAGATTTCATGGCAGCCGTGGATTTTCTTTCCCTTAATGAAAAAGCTGATCCTGACCGGATCGGGATCATCGGCATATGCGGATGGGGCGGCATGGCTGTAAATACTGCGGCACTGGATACCCGTATCAAGGCTACGGTAGCTTCTACCATGTATGACATGACAAGGGTAAACGCAAAGGGCTACTTTGATTCGGAGGACAGCGAGGAGGCACGTTACGAGAAAAAGAAGGCTATGTGCGCTCAGAGACTTGAGGATCTTAAGTCCGGTGAATATATGCTCGGCGGAGGAGTTGTAGATCCACTTCCGGAGGATGCTCCGTTCTTTGTAAAAGACTACTACGATTATTACAAAACAGACAGAGGATATCATAAGAGAAGTCTTAACTCCAATGGCGGATGGAATGTGATCGGATGCGAATCCTTTATAAATCAGCCAATCCTCAAGTACAGCAATGAGATCAGAAGTGCAGTGCTCCTTATTCATGGAGAAAAAGCCCATTCCTGTTATTTTTCAAAGGATGCATATGCAGATATGATAAAGGGCAGCAAGTATGCGGATAACAAGGAACTTATGATAATCCCTGATGCTGTACATACTGATCTGTATGACGGCGGAGATAAGGATTACATTCCGTTTGATAAGATAGAGAGCTTCATGAGAGAATATTTTAAATAGGGAGATCTGAATGAACAATGTAAAATATGTCATTTGCGCGACCATGATATTGTTTGTTTTCTCATCGTGTGCAGGGAGCATACCAAACGATAGAGTAGTTTCAGCGAGCAGACAGGCAGATACTTTATGCATTCAAATGGAATGGCGCCCCGTCCCCGGGGTCCAAAAAAGCCCTCCGCTTTTGCGGAGGGCCATTTTTATGTCGGTTCAAATATTATTTCTTGTATAACTTGTCGAACTGCTTCTGGAGCTCGGCGGTAACATCTTCGATACCTGCCTGCTTGAGAGCTGCCTGCATCTCGGCAACAATCTGTTCAGCGGTTCCTGAATACTTACCATAGGAGATCTTCTTCATGTAATCACCGAATACTTCGTTGCAGTTCTTGATCTTGCCTTCGATGCTGTCAACATTGGGAACGAACTGTCCGTAAGGATAGTCGATCTTGATCTTGTCGTACTCTTTGTACATAGCCTCGATAGCAGTCCAGTTTCTGGTAGCATCCTTCAGCTCAAGATCATCGTTACGTCCCCACCACCAGCTGGTAGCACCGCCGACGTTGTCTGTGTCGGGATTGTAGCTGGCGGGAGTTACACGATATCCTGCGGAGTCAAGTGAATAGGAGATGCCTTCTATACCGTAGTTGATGAGTCTGTAGCAATCAGGATCGTTTCTGAGAAGGTCATAAACCATGAGAGCTCTCTCAGGATGCTTGGATGCTGCGGAAACTGCCATTGCACCGTGGGTGATGGAAAGAGCAACTACGTTGCCTGTCTCTTCACCGAAGTAGAAGAAACCTGATGCGGCATTGGGATCGTTGTAAATGGTGTTGGAAGGAGTCTTTGAGCAAAGATCTGTCCAAGTCTGTGTATGATGCTGATCTGCAGCAACAAGACCTACACGATAGTCATCTCTGTTTGTGGATGTGGTGTTGTTGAGAACGTCTGTCTTCCAAACGCCCATCTCATCCCACTTCTTCATCATCTTAGCATATTCAACCATCATCTGAGTGTCTGTATATGCGGGAGTGATGATCTTATAAAGGTTATCCTTTGTTCCGCCCCAAAGAGCAGAAGAGCAGATGCCGTCGATGGGAACGAACTTGCTGTGGCTTACTACCCAGCCGCTTGCCATCTGAGTGTTCTGAGTTCCGTCAGAATCCCATGCAACATTGATTCCAAGAGCCTTCTTGTTGGCTGTAACGTACTCAAAGTACTTGGTCATGTCTTCCCAGCTGTGTACACCGTTTGTGAGACCTGCTTTTGTAGCCCAGTCAAAACGATAGATAAAGCCGTGGTTGGTCCACTGTGCATAGTTGTCTTCGGGCATGAGATAGATGTCTCCGTCGTACTTGCAGAGCTCCCAGTGATCTGCGGAAACGCTTGCCCATGTCTTGGGAGCATAGGTCTTCAACATATCCTCTGTGAGGATAAGGAAACCGCCGTTCTTTGCGTTGGGCCATGCATCAAGCCAGTCGGAAGCGGTACCGATGAGGTCAACGGTTCCGTCCATAGCTGCGATGTTCATGTTGTAAACGGAAAGATAATCTGTCCATCCGATCCAATAGAACTCAAGCTCTGCGTTGCACTTAGCAGTAAGGATCTCATTGAGCTTCTTGTTCATTTCCTGGAAACGATCCATTGCTGCGCCCTCGGGCTTGGATCCTGTGAACATGTAAGTGATCTTTACATGTTCTGATGTGTCAACCTTCTTGGTCTTTGCGCTTCCGCATGAAGCGAGTCCAAGAACCATTGTCACAGCGAGTAGTAATGCTAAAACTCTTTTCTTCATAAATTTCCTCCTGAAATTTTTATGTTATCCCGGTCATCCGGGGAATAACCTTGATCAACCCTTTACCGCACCTACGGTGATACCGCTGATGAAGTACTTCTGAACGAAGGGGTAGAGCAGTACGATGGGACCTGTTGCCAGCATAGCCGTCGCCATCTTTACGGTGTTTGAGGGAATGTCGGTGATGACAACGTACTGACCTGCTACCGTGCTCTTTAGAGCCTCGGTCTTGTTTACCGTTTCATAGAGCATATACTGCAGGGGCTTTACATCCACTCTTGAACTCAGGAACAGTGAGGACTGATACCATTCGTTCCAATATCCCAGAGCAAGGAAGAGGCCGATGGTGGCAAGGGCGGGCTTCAGCATGGGAAGAATGAGAGCTGTGAAGATCTTCATGTCTCCCGCGCCGTCGATCTTACCGGATTCGGTGATCTCGTGAGGTATGCTCTTAACAAAGTTCTTCATGAGTATTATGAGCCATGGCGACATGAGAAGCGGAAGGAGGATGGCGAAGTAGCTGTCCTTCAGCTTGTAAAACTGCGTCATGATCAGATAATAAGGTGCAAGTCCTGCGGAAAACAGGCTTGTGAAGTAAATGTAGAAGGAGATGACATTTCTGAAAGGGAAGTCCTTTCTCTGAAGTGCATATCCTGTCATTGCAATGATGGAAAGGCCTATGGACGTACCCACAACCGTAAGGAGTATGGTGACGATGTATGACTTCCATATGAGACCCGACTTTATAACGGCGTGATAGGCTTCCGTTGAGAATTCACCGGGAATGAGCTGAACACCGTGAAGGTTCAGATAACTCTCCGATGAGAAGGAACTGCCCAGGATTACCAAAAACGGAAATATACATGCCAGAGCATAGATGGATGTAATAACATAACCGAGCCCTCGCACTATGATGTCCGAAACCCCAAGTTTCACCTTGATGGTGTGAGGTTTTTTGATGGATTCTTTCTTATTAAACATAACTTAAACTTCCTCCTGATCACGTGATATCGTATGCCTAGAACAATGAGTAATCCGGCTCGATCTTTTTGACGATGAAGTTTACCGTCATTACGATAACGAAGCCGATCAGCGACTGGTAGAAGCCTACTGCTGAGGCAGTCGAGAAGTTAAAGTCTGTTACGGAAGCACGATATACAAAGGTTTCGATGATATCTGTGGTCTCATAGAGCAGTGAGTTGGTTCCCACGATGTTGTAGAAGAGACCGAAGTTTCCTTTAACGATGCCACCCAATGCGAAAAGGAGCAGGATGACAATGGTGGGTCTGAGGCTGGGAAGGATGATGTAGCGGATCTTCTGGAATGCGTTGGCACCGTCCACTCTGGAAGCCTCGATGATTTCACCGTCGATACCCATGATGGCTGCAAAGTAAACCACGGAATTGTATCCGCTCTGCTGCCACAGGTAGATGAAGATGAGGATAGCCGGCCAGCAGTAAGGATCTGCGTAAGGCTGCCATCTTTCAAGTCCCAGGTTGCTGAGGACAGTGTTTACAAAGCCCGTGTCGTAGTTCAGGAAGTTGAACACCAGAACTCCGATGAGAACGTGGGAGATGAAATAGGGAAGGAACATCATGGTCTGTGAGACCTTTTTGAAGAGCTTGGAACTGATCTCGTTTAAAAGTATTGCCATAAACACGGCAAAGAGGTTACCGAGAATGATGAACGCCAGGTTGTATAATATGGTATTTCTTGTGAGAGTCCAGAGCTTACCGGACTGCATCATGAATTCGAAATTTTGAAGGCCTACAAACTTGCTTCCGAAAATACCCTTTTGATAGTTGTATTTTACAAAAGCAACCCATATACCGGGCAGAGGCAGATAACTGAAGAAAAGGAAAAAGAGCGTGCTGGGAAGGCACATGCACAGCAGAGTGCGGTACTTCTTCACCTTCGCAAAAAATCCAAGCTTACTTTTTCCGGGCATTTCGAGCCGGTTGGCCGTGCTTTTAAACATAGAATAACTCCCTTCGTGCTGCAACCTGAATGTCACTTTGCACATTTGCAATCGGTTTCATTAATTCAAGATTATACAACTTGCACAGAATATGTCAATTACTTTTGTGAAAAAAATAAAAATGCATAAAAACGAATTATTTTCATGAAGAAATTTGTGCACAATTACCGAAAACGGACTTGACAATTTGAAATGGTTTTTGTAATATGTTTGCGAAACCGATTTCAAAACCGATTTCAAAACTGTACAAAGCAGGAAAAATATGGCTAAGAACAACGATAACAAAACGATCACAATATATGACATCGCAAAGGAAGCGGGAGTTTCCCCTTCAACCGTGTCCAGGGTTCTCACCAACAATGCCAATGTGCGGCCGGAGAAGAGGGAGAGAGTACAGGCTCTCATAGAAAAGTACAATTTCCGCCCCAATGCTCTGGCAAAAGGGCTTTCCGACACCAGATCCCGGGTCATTGGCGTTCTCATGGCCGACATACGAAATCCCTTCTATTCCACGGTGTATGTGGCATGCGAGGATGCGGCTCTGGCCAGGGGCTACAGGGTGATCCTCTGCTGCTCTCTGGGAGAAATCGACAGGGAGGTGGAGCAGCTGGACATCCTCAAGCAACAGAGCGTTGAAGCCATCATACAGATCGGCGGCAGCGTGGACGCGGTCATCACGGAATCCACCTATATAAAGAAGGCGAAAGAGATAACCCGGCAGCTTCCCATCATCACCAGCGGAAAGATAGATGATGTGCCCTGCTACCGTGTGGGCATTGACGCAAGGGAGGCGGTAAGACTTCTGACGGAGCATCTGCTGGATCTTGGACATGAGAGGATAGCTCTTGCGGGAGGACGTCTGGACGTCATCTCTACTTTTGAAAAATACATGACCTATTGTGACATCCTTAAATCCCGAGGCATATCCGTCAACAAACGTTATGTCTTCGAAGGAGGATATGACTACGATGCGGGATATGAAAGCGTGAAAGAGTTCATGGCCATGAAAGAAAAGCCCACGGCCATCATTGCCATCAATGATTTTTGTGCCGCGGGGGTCATCAGGAGACTGGTGGAAGAGGGGTACCGCGTTCCGGAGGATGTTTCCGTTGTGAGTTACGACAATACCTACATCGCAAACCTTCTTTTCCCAAAGATCACCAGCATAGACTATGACTACGACACTCTCGGAAAGATGCTGGCTGACACGGCCATAGATGTGGCAAACGGTGAGAATCTTCCCTCTTTCCGGTCTGTGACTCCTCATCTTGTGGTGCGGGAATCCTCCGGCGAAAGAAGATAAAAGATGTTTTGAAAAAGGAGGAGTGCATTTATGGAAGGCATGAAAACCGTAAAGATCGGGCTCTCGGGAGCACAAACCTTTAATGACAAAAATAAAGACGGCTACGGCGAATTTGAGGGATGGGGCACATCCCTTTGCTGGTGGGCGAACCGTCTGGGGTATAGCATAACTCTTGCGGAGAAGTCCGCAAGAGCCTTTTTTGATCCCGTAAAGGGCATAGGAATGAACATAGGCCGCTACAACATAGGCGGCGGGGACAATGTAACGGATCCCAAGGGACCTTTTTATCATGAGCCCCACATAAAGCGGTCTGACTCTGAGGTGCCCGGCTATTGTACGGATGTTACCGAGATCGATCTGAAGGCCCAAGATAAAAGGTATTATGAGGAGAATTTTACCCGCGCGGACTTTGACTGCGGATATGCCTGGAATTACGACTGGGAAGCGGACAGGAGGCAGATGAACATCCTTAAGGCAGCCATGAAGGCAGCGGGGGATGAGTTCATAGCGGAGGCATTTTCCAATTCACCGCCCTATTTTATGACGGTCAGCGGTTGCTCTTCGGGAGGAGAGGATCCGGGTGAGGACAACCTGAGAGAAGATTCTGTGAAAGCTTTTGCAGTCTACCTTTCGGATGTGGTGGAACATTGGAAAAATGAAGGCGTTGTGACATTTCAGAGCATCGATCCCATGAACGAGCCTGCGTCAAGTTATTGGAAATTCAACAGCGAAAAGCAGGAGGGCTGCCATTTTTCGCAAGGGAAGTCTCAGTCGGAGATCCTTGTGGCTTTGAAGAAGGAACTGGAGAAAAAGGGCATAGACATGATCCTCTGTGCATCCGATGAAACAAGCATAGATGTGGCAATAGAGTCCTATGAGGCTCTTTCCGAAGAAGCCAAAAAGGCGGTGGACCGGATAGACACCCACAGTTATATGGGGGACAAGCGGGTTCTTCTTAAGGAAACAGCCGAGAAAGCGGGAAAGAACCTGTGGATGAGTGAAGTGGACGGCGCTGACGGCCTTTTTGCGGTTGGAGAAGAAAACAGCGGTATGCGTGCCGCTCTTGGCATCGCGAATGCCATCATAACAGATCTTAACCGCCTCAAGCCCACTGCGTGGATCATGTGGGATGCGGTGGATCTGCATGTGGATTCCCAAAATGAGTTTGACACCTGCACAAGGAGCGAAGCCGACAGGATCACGGAAGAGGGTCTTCCTTTCTGGGGCATAGCCATAGCAGACCACGACAGGGAAGAATTGCTCCTTGGGAAAAAGTACTATGCCTTCGGGCAATTTTCCAAATACATCCGCCCGGGTTACTGTCTTATCGACTCCTGTGACACATGCACCGCAGCCTTTAACCCCAAGGACGGTACGGCTGTCGTGGTTGCCCTGAACAAAGAGCCGGGCGATACAAAGTGGACATTCGACCTGTCAGACTTCGGAAAACTTGACAAGAATACAAAGATCACCGTCATACGCACGAGCGGAATGTTGAAGGACGGTGAAAACCTGGCGGATGTGACGGGAAAATGTGAGGCAAAGATCACAGACGACGGTACAGGTTTTGAAGCGGAGATAAAAGGGTATTCCGTGACGACATTTGTTGTGAAGAAATAGATCAATGAAAAAGGCGAAGCGAATTCGCCTTTTTTAAATTTTTACTTGACTTATAGACCATTTCAAGTTGTAATATTTTAGCGGGTTATTATGCTAAAGTTAATATGATCGTATGCGGTAATCGATAAAATAAAATTGGAGGATGCAGAATATGGAAAACTTTACCTTTTATTCACCTACCTATTTTGAGTTCGGAAAAGGCAGCGAAAGCAAAACAGGTGAGCTGGTCAGACGTTTTGGAGGCAGCAAAGTTCTGATCCATTACGGCGGCGGCAGCGTGGTGAGATCCGGACTTCTGGACAGAGTTAAGAAGTCGTTGGATGCTGCGGGACTAGGCTGGGTCGAACTGGGTGGTGTAAAGCCCAATCCCAGAAGCGGTCTTGTATATGAAGGCATCGACCTCTGCAGAAAAGAAAAGGTGGATCTTGTGCTTGCAGTGGGCGGCGGAAGTACCATCGACTCTGCAAAGGCCATAGCTGCAGGAACTCTTTATGACGGGGATTTCTGGGATTTCTATACGGGCAGGGAGATCGAAAAGGCTCTTCCCGTGGGCACAATCCTCACCATTGCGGCAGCGGGAAGCGAAGGCAGTCCCGATTCTGTAATTACAAAAGAAGAAGGCATGTTTAAGAGAGGCGGGCACGGAGATGCCATCAGACCCAGATTCAGTATTTTGGATCCCGCGCTGACGCAGACACTTCCGCCCTATCAGACTGCGGCGGGGATCACGGATATCATGGCTCATCTTCATGAAAGATATCTCACAAATACAAAGGATGTGGAAGTTACCGACAGACTCATTGAAGGACTTCTCCTTACCATGATCCACGAAGGACCCAGAGTCATCAAAGATCCCAACGATTACGAGGCAAGAGCCAACATCATGTGGGCAGGGATGCTGGCTCACAATAACGTTGCGGGAGTTGGAAGAAGTCAGGACTGGAACAGCCACAACATAGAGCACGAGCTTTCCGCACTTTATGACTGTGCTCACGGCGCGGGGCTGGCGGTTACTATGCCTGCAGTGTTTAAATATGTTTACAGACATGATGTTATGAGATTTGCGAAACTTGCGGTAAGAGTCTGGGGATGTCAGATGGATTTTGATCACCCTGAGGTCACTGCTCTTGCGGGGATCGAGGCGCTTGAAAATTTCCTGAGATCCATAGGAATGCCACTTACCTTCGCCGAACTTGGCGCAAAGGAAGAAGACATACCGAAACTGGTGGAAGCCCTTTGCTACGGCGACGGCAGACCGGGAAGCATTTCGGGCTTTGTAACCCTGAACGCGGATGACTGCACAAAGATTTACAAAATGATGGTCTGAGAACACGCAAAAAAACGGCAGCAGGTGATACTTGAGGAGCAGAAGATGATCCAGGACATTTATCCGAAAAAATTGAATAACAGTTTTAAGAACGTGACTTTCTCGACAGGAGACGAACTGCTGTTCTTTGACGAAAACGGGCAGATCTTGGTTCGCTTGATCGACGGTCACGTTTCCTACCCCAAACAGGCCGCTCTTGCGGGCATATGCACAGTTTACCTTTTTTCCATAGACGAAGAGAGGTTCTTTCTGGCGCCCTACGAGACGGGATTTACCATGGAAGGGTTCAGCTATCGCTCCCTTGCGGAGCTTCGTGCGGAAGCTTACGGAAACGAGATGCTGGCCGTTTTCACAGCCTATCACCTTATGAAGTGGTACAGAGACAACAGGTTCTGCGGCAGGTGTGGGACGGCTCTCGACTTTGACGACAAAGAGAGGGCTATGAGATGCCCCAAATGCGGCAATGTCATATATCCCAGGATCAATCCTGCGGTCATTGTGGGTGTGCGGAACGGGGACAAGATCCTCATCACCAGGTACAACCGAGGATATGCACATAATGCCTTGGTTGCAGGCTTCACCGAGATAGGAGAGACTCTTGAGGAAACTGTTGCCAGAGAGGTGATGGAGGAAACAGGCATAAGGGTCAAGAACATTACCTACTACAAGTCTCAGCCCTGGGGAAATGCCCAGGACATACTCATGGGCTTCTACTGCGACGCGGACGGAGATACTGCCATAAAAAGAGACGAAAATGAGCTCAAGTATGCGGAATGGGTTGAGCGGGATAAGATTGTGCTTCAGCCGGATGATCTGAGCCTTACAAATGAAATGATGAAAATGTTTAAAGAAAACAGGGACATACATTGAAGTTTCGGATGTCGGAATGAAACAGGAAATAAAAAGTGACTCGTTTTACCGGGTCACTTTTATTATTTGAATCATCTGTCACTTCAGGACTCACTCATTACATATTCCGGATCTTCGTCGATCAACTGCAGCATGAGGGTGGCATATTGCGGGTCAAACTGTGTCCCTGTGCCTTTTACAATCTCTTCGCGCACTTTTTGCTGCGGCAGGAGATCGCGGTAACTTCTTTTTGAGGTCATGGCATCATAGGCATCTGCCACGGAAATGATCCTGGCGATCTCGGGAATGTCGGTCCCTTTGAGACCCTGAGGATAGCCCTTGCCGTCGTATCTCTCGTGATGGCTCCCCGCCCCTATGCTGAGGTAAGGAAACTCCGTGATACTGCCCAGTATCTGCGCACCCAGCGCAGGATGCTGTTTGATCAGGGCATATTCTTCGTCTGTGAGTTTCCCTTCTTTTGTGATTATGCTCTCGGGAATCCCGATCTTGCCTATGTCATGGAGAAGTCCCGCATAGTAGATCTTGTCACATTCCTGCTCGCTCTTCCCTGCCATTTCCGCGAGACGACGGGCATATTCCGCCACTCTGGAGGAATGACCGTGGGTGTATCTGTCCTTGGCGTCGATGGAATTTGCAAAGGCGGTAATGACTTCCTTGGTAAGGGTTTTCAGCTTGGATCCTGCGGCTTCCACTTCAACGACGTAGGAATCCAGTTTTGCGTTCAGTTCCTGACGGTAAACCGTTGAAAGATATATGTAATACTCAAGTATGCACAGGGCGGTAATGGCATCTGTGTAGCTGGGCTCCACTCCGTTGAATTCCAACAAAGCCACAAGGATGGCCTGAACAAGCATAACAATAAGGACCACACTCCTGCGTTTTCTTTCCCTGCGGAATGACACCACGGATATGAGCAAAAGCAAAACGAGATAGAACAACTGAGTGATGAAAATGGATGGGCGAAGAGGGCCGGCGCCCCAATGATTATCGGGACCGATATAAAAGGCGATCCTGCTTCCGAAAAGAGCGGTTGAGAATATGCCTGCGTTGATAATAGCGGGGATGGCATACAAGAACTTATGCTTGCTTTCGTTCTGGATGATGAGGATCTCCATCAGGATGAGGCACGGACGCAGCATGTAATTTGCTGCGCTGGCGGCGGTGTGAAAATATATGACACGGGCTGCGGCTTCGGGAGAGAGACTGCTGATGTCTGTGTAGTCCGAAAAAGCGGAGAGGCAGGTCAAAACGATCATAATAACAATGCTTACGGCAAAAAGGTTCGCAGCGGGAATTATAACATCCCTGTTTACGAACATCATTGCAAGAAGCGTAAGCAGTATCATTAATGGCATGAAGTTAATAATAAAATAGGTAAGAGCCATGATCGATCCTCGAAACATTTGGGCATATCTTGTTTAATTATAGAATATTGGAGCAATATAAACAATAAAAAAAACATAACGCTTGAACAGTTACAGTCTGATCTGATTATCTACAGATACGTATGTTACGGGCTCTGTTGTCACATGGAAGAATTTTGACCTAAAAGGGTTTATAATATATTTTGACCACAAAAATCACCCGGTGCAGCTTTGTGTATTAAGATTCTTTGACTTAAAATGATACTTTGCGTGTTTAGGTCAAAAAAATCCGTTCATGTTGTTCGGACAATCTTTAAATCTTTTGACTTAAAATGAAACTTCGCGTGTTTGGGTCAAAAAAATACGTTCATGTTGTTCGGAAAATCTTAAAATCCTTTGACTTAAAATGATACTTTGCGTGTTTGGGTCAAAAAAATCGTTCATGTTGTTCGGAAAATCTTAAAATCCTTTGACTTAAAATGAAACTTCGCGTGTTTAGGTCAAGAAAATTCATTTATGTTGTTCGGAAAATCTTAAGATCCTTTGACTCAAAATGATATTTCGCGTGTTTAGGCCAAAAAGTGCGCGATATTTCAAAGTTGAAATAACTCCCATTGGCTATTGGTAAGCAGGTATATATAGCACAATTACAAACGGTGTCCATGAGCACAAATAAAGTATTGTGAGGGAAGAAATGAAAAAAGTGTATTGTACGGAGTTTTGGGAAGAGAAGAGATGAAATGAAAAAACAGAAGCAGAGCCCCGGGCTCCACTTCCGTTTTTTATTTATTATCCTTCCAATCCTATTGAGATCAGTTTTATGGTTTCGGCCATGGCGTTCAGTTCTTCGATGTTGGCGTTTATCTCTTCCATTGCTGCTCCCTGGGAAGATATGTTTTCGTTAATGCCCACGGTTTTGGTCATTTCGGACAGGGATTGGGAGAGGTTGGTGACGCTGGACTTCATCTTATCCTCGATCTCTTTGTTCTTTTTAGAATCGGTGATATCCGGTATGGAACCTGCCACAACAATGGGGGTGCCATCGCTCTCGCGCACAGTCTTGCCGATGGCTTTAAACCATCTGTAAGTGCCGTCTTTACGCTGCAGTCTGTATTCCGGATCGAAAGGTGTGCGGCCGGTGTAGTCGCTCACATGCTTGCTGAAAGCGTCCAAAGCTGCCTGCTTTGATGGCGGCAAGCAATTGATCGTTGTTTGTACTCTTGTTGAAAAGCATGGCGGACTCCTTTTGTGCTGATTTTTTTGAATTTTATAATAAATGCAACATTATTGGATACATTTTACTATTGCGAAAGTTAGAAATCAATAAACTTACTGAGAATTCGCAGAACTTTCGAACCCTCACTTTACTCTTGAATTTTTCCCGCAAATGTTGCAAAATACTTCCACTAAGGGTATGAAGGAGTAAACACGCATATGCTGACCGTACGTAAAGCAAGGGAGAGCGAATTTGACATCATCATGGGGATCTATGCCCTGGCCAGAGAGTTTATGGCGGAAACGGGAAACCCTAACCAGTGGGGAAAAACAAAGCCGGCGCCGGAGCAGATAAAAGAAGACATAGAAAACGGGATCTGTCATGTGATCTGCGATGGGGAAGAGGTACACGGAGTTTTCGCCCTTTGTGAAGGAACAGACCCTACTTATCTTTACATTGAGAACGGGGAATGGATGAATGACGAAACCTATGTGACCATACACAGGATCGCGGGGGATCAAAAAGCCCACGGTATTTTTACCGTTGCCATGGAGTATTGTAAGAAATATGCCGATAACATCCGTATAGACACTCACGAGGATAACAGGGTAATGAGGAACATCCTTGCAAAGCACGGCTTTTCGCAACGGGGGATCATTTATCTTAAAAACGGAGAACCCAGGATCGCGTTCCAGTGGTGCAAAAGGGGAAATGCTCAGTGAAAGAGGTTTGATTATGAAACTTATCATATGCGTTGACGATGAGTACGGCATATTGTTCAATCGCCGCCGGGTGAGCCGTGACAGGGCGGTTGTGGAAAAAATAAAGGAATTGACCGTGGATAAGAAACTTTGGATCGGGGAATTCAGCAGGCAGCTTTTCGATGAAGATGTAACGGTGGCTGAAGACATGCTCCAAAGGGCAGGAGAGTATGATTTCTGCTTCGTGGAAGATGCGGACGTGACAGGAGTGATGGAGAAAGTGAAAGAAGTCTTCCTGTTCAAATGGAACAGGCGTTATCCTTCGGACGCAGGTTTCGATCCGGAGAACCTGGCGGATTTCCGTTTGGCTTCTTCGGAAGATTTTCCGGGAAATTCCCACGAAAAGATCACACTTGAAAGGTGGACAAGATGAGCAGTACTAAAAAGAACGGCAAAACAACGAAGAAAAATGGCAGGGGAGCAGTGAAACCCATATCTGTCTTTCTTGCACTTATCATAGCGATCGTAGGCCTCGGCTTCGGAGTCACATCACCGAAAGTCGTTGAACTTCTGGGGCTGGAAGAGGTGATGCAGACCTTCTTTCCTGATTACTACGGGCAGAGCAGCGGGATCGGCGGAGATGTTGAGGATCTGCTCTTAAACCTTCCCGACTATTCGGGAAGCCCTTACGTGACAGTAAACGGAAACAACCCTTACTTTGAAGATGCTGAAGTAAAGGCTGCCGGGGCTTCGTTCGAAACTTACTCTGATCTTGATGATCTCGGGCGTTGCGGAGCCTGCACCGCCGGCGTGGGACGGGACATAATGCCCACGGATGACAGAGGAGAGATCGGTTCCGTAAAACCTTCGGGCTGGAACCAGAAGAAATATGCGGGACTTGTGGAGGGCAACTACCTCTACAACCGCTGTCATCTCATCGGCTATCAGCTGACGGGAGAAAATGCCAACACGAAGAATCTCATCACGGGAACCCGTTATCTCAACGTGGATGGCATGCTTCCTTTTGAAAACATGGTGGCTGACTACGTTAAGGAAACGGGAAACCACGTGCTCTACCGTGTCACACCCCTGTTTTCCGAGGATGATCTGGTGGCCAGAGGAGTCCTGATGGAAGCAAAGTCGGTGGAGGATGACGGAGACGGAGTGCTGTTCTGTGTATTCTGTTACAATGTACAGCCGGGGATCGTCATAGACTACAGTGACGGCAGCAGCAGAGAAAAATAAAAAAAGCGGAGTATATGCGATCGGCATATACTCCGTTATTTTTTTTGCGGCTTTGCCCGGTTTCGTGACATTCGAGCTGACCGGCAACATACAGATCAGAAAGGCCACAGAACTCGGAGCGAACTCTTCAATGTCTCATTTTTTGTACATTTTCCTGTAATCCCTGGGGGAGTAGCCGGTCACATCATGGAAGGTCTTATTAAAAGCAGTGGTGGATTGGAATCCGGCCTGAAAAGCACATTCCGTGATTGAGAGACTATCGTCCAAAAGCAGGGAAGCAGCTGTCTTCACCCTGATGTTTGCCAGATAGGAAGGAAAAGACATATGCATATATTGTTTGAACAGTTTTGAAAAATAGAAAGGACTGATGCCGATGTGGGCCGCCACTTCCGACTGGGACAGATCCTCGGAGGAATTCTCAACTATATAGGTACAGGCTGAATGAATGTAATGCCAGCTGCTTCCTGAACCGTTATCAAAAATTGCCTTTTTTTTGCTTTCTGAAAGCACATGATCGCCAATCTTTAGGAGTATATCGTAAATGCAAAGTTTACATTCGGTCTCCGCAAGAAGATCCAAAGAGTTGTGGATCTTCCGGATCTCGTTGATCTTATTGGCAATGAAAGCCGCAAGGTCGGGGTACTCTTTTGCGGATATGTGATGGCATTGGTAGAGAAACCTGGAAATGGATACCAGATCCAGATTGTTCTCGATGATGACCGAAGAAAACTGGATGAAAAGGGCGCTTCCTCTGGGAATCTTCACGGTCTCGTGAATCTGCTGGGGCCATACAAGAAGGATGTCTCCTTTTTCCGGTTCGTAGAGAGTATCATTAATGCGGTATCTGCAGCCGTCGGTAAGGACCAGGGTGAACTCGGCCGCATTGTGCCAGTGGGGCGGGAAGATCTCGGGGGCATTTTCTCCGGTAACCGTGACTGAAGTGGTGGAATTAAATATTATCTTTTCTTTTGTTCGTTTATCCATAGCTCACATCATAACAAAAAGTGGGCAAAAATCAACAAAAAAAATTATCTTAATTTCAAAAAAAAGGATTAAAATGACTCGGCAAATTAAACGGATGAGATAATTTTATTTTTTTTAAAAGAAAGAACGGATGATATATGAAAACAAACGAATTAAAGCTTTCCAAAGGAAGAGAGACGGATTTCACCAAGGGCAGTCCCATGAAACTCATGCTCGCTTTTTACTGGCCTTTATTGCTGACCAGCATGCTGCAGCAGTTCTACAACTTTGCCGACATGTGGATCGTAGGTAAAGGCATAGGAGATGACGCTCTCGCTGCCGTAGGCAACATGGGGTCTCTTTTCTTTTTGATCGTGGGCTTTTCCTTCGGACTGGCCAACGGTTTCGGCGTTTCCGTTGCTCAGAGTTACGGCGCCAAGGATTACGGAGAATTGAAACACCGTCTGGCGGGGATCATTGAACTGGGAGTCATCCTTGCCATGCTCCTTACCATGTTCAGCGTGGTTTTTCTTGCAGACGCCCTGAGAGTTTTACAGACTGATGAACAGATCTTCGCTGATTGTCTTAAGTACGGGTATATTGTCTTCGGCGGTCTTTCCGCAGGTATATGCTACAACATTTCCGGAGCCATCCTGCGTGCTCTCGGAGACAGCAGAACACCCTTAAAAGCTATTATCATATCCTCTGTCCTGAACATTTCCCTGGACAGTCTTCTGATCTTTGGATTTAAGATGGGAGTTGAAGGGGCTGCTGTGGCCACGGTCTGCTCCCAGGTCATCTCTGCCTTTATATGTATACGTCGCCTTAAGAACATCAGCATCCTTAAGCTTGTAAAGGATGATTATGACAATGACAGGAAGGTGTTCTTCGGCCTTCTGAAGAACGGTCTTCCCATGGCTTTTATGAATTCTGTCACGGCTGTGGGCTGCATGGTGGTACAGTCTTTTGTGAATGTATACGGAGTTGCCTATACGGCTGCTTTCGCAGCTTGCGGAAAGTACCTGAACCTGTTTATGAATCCCGCATCCACGGCAGGAAATGCCATGAGTGCATATGCCAGCCAGAACTACGGGGCCGGAGAGTACAAGAGGATCAGGGACGGGCTTTTCGTCGGCATATGGATCGCTCTGACATCCTATGTCCTGCTTGGGTCTCTCATGGTGTTTTTCCCTCGCGGACTTGCGGCACTGCTGCTGACGGGAGAAGAACAGATCTCCCTTGCCTGCATTTTCTTGCCTCGTTGCGGCATCATGCTCTTTATAGTCGACATCCTCTTTGTGGTGAGAAGCTGCGTTCAGGGAATGGCAAAGCCTATGCTTCCGATGGTTTCGGGTATTCTGGAAATGATCCTGAGAATGGTTGTTATCTCTTACTTCATCGGAAAAATTGGCTTCAGAGCCACAGCATATGCTGAGATCAGTGCATGGATCGGTGCTCTGATAGTGAATGCAGCTGCACTTTATCTGGCTCTGGCGCCTCTTTTGGAAAAGACTAAGAGGACTGTCTTTACAAGGGTTGAAACCAAAAGCATTTAATGCAATAAACACAACAGTGGAGGAGGTCTGAACTTCTTTTACTGATCCAGCCTGAAATGCACGGGTACGCCGTTTCTGTATTCCAGCATCGGTTCGCCATGGATCAGGGGCAGAAAATAGTTGAGTGCATCTATGCTTACATTATTCCCTTCCGAATTTATCCATTCGGTGGGGAATTTTTTTTCTTTGTTTGCAACGTTTTCAACGGGGGTGCTGAGCATCTCCACTCTGTAAGGGTTGTTGCTGAGGCGCTTCAGGACCACCATGACTCCCGTCTGTCCGTTGTTGATGCAGAAGTCTGCGGCGGCTTCTCCCGCGCGTTTGCTCTCGTTCAGATCCGTAAGGGATGCGATGTGGCTGGAGCATCTCTGCATTACGTTGAGCTCGATGGAACGGACCTTACAGTTCAGGTGCTCCTTGGTGTAGTTTTCCAGGATCTTGCCTATGCCCGCATTCTGGGTGTGACCGAAAGCGTCCTTTTTATCATCGTAATGAGCACCGGGGAAACGTATGCCTTCGGAAACAGCCACCAGAACGGCTTTGTAACGGTCAAGGGCTTTCTTCACATCCTCAAGGTATTTTTCGGGTGAGAAGGGTCTCTCGGGAAGATAGATGAGGTGGGGAGCAGGTTCTCCGTTGGCCCTTAAGACACAGGAGGAAGCCGTGAGCCAGCCTGCGTCACGTCCCATGATCTCCACTATGGTGACAGAAGGGATGGAGTAGACACGGCTGTCGCGGATGATCTCCTGCAGGGATGTGGCCACGTATTTGGCGGCGGAACCGAAGCCGGGGGTGTGGTCGGTCTCGGGAAGATCGTTGTCAATGGTCTTTGGAACTCCGATGACCTTTATGTCGATGCCTTTCTCGGCAAAGTATCTGCTGAGTTTCAGGACCGTGTCCATGGAATCGTTTCCGCCGATGTAAAAGAAAGCCTTGATGTTGTGCTTTTCAAAGGTTTCCAGGATCTTACGGTAATCCTCTTCGGATTCGGAATGATCCTTCAGTTTGAAACGGCAGGAACCCAGGATGGTGGAAGGAGTGTGCATCAAAAGGGTGATGTCATGTTCATCCATAAGGATGTTCCTTAAGTTCAAAAGGCGGTCGGACAATATGCCCTCGATGCCGTTCTCCACTCCGTAGATCTCGTCGATCATGGGATTCTTGGCGGCTTCCGTGAAAACTCCGGTCAGTGATGCGTTGATGGCGGCGGTGGGGCCGCCCGATTGCGCGATGGCGATGTTGTACATTTTTTCCTCCGAAAGGCAGATCACAGATGAAATCTGCGCTGAAATTCTCTTGCAATTGTCCTGCCTCTGAAAATGATGGCAGCGGCCAGCACTGCGATGCTGACCATGAGGCATATGCCCCAGGTCATGGGCATATCTCTCTTAAGGGTGTACATTACCACGAAGGGAATGAGACCGAAAAACAACTCCGTAAGGAGATAGGTGATGGCGTTTCCCTGTTTGTCCAGCATGGTGAGAACAAAGTTCACCACAAGGGTTGCGGCGATGGCGATGGGGATGATCCAGTCTTTTGTGAGCCACAGAAAATCAAAGCAGTAGGAAGTCACCAGGAGAAGGACAAGGATGATGAAGACCATCACCGTGAGTTTTCTGGCTGAGGCCGTTCCCGGTCTGAACTGCTTCATGATACAGAATTCCACTGCCACCACCCACATGGTGAAGATGAAACTCCAGTGGAGGTCGGGGAAGGAGGGAAACTTCATTCCCAGCAGGAAATCCATACCAAGACTTGCGATGATCACTGCCCAGGCAATGAACATCTGCAATTTATACAAAAAGGATCTGAACTGCAATGCGGGATGCTCGGGAAAGTAAGGAGCTTCACCCTCGCCGATGAGTCTGCTCTGGCAGAGAGGGCATTTCTCGAGATTTCCGCCCACTGCGATCTTGCAATATTGACATTTCTTCATCTTACCACCTCCGTTGCATATACCCTGATGTCTATTCCCGAGTCTGCAAGGCTTCTGACGAGATTCTTCACGACTCCCGTGTTTGCATAGGGAGAGGACACACCGAGGGTCAGGTCTCCCTTGTAGGTGAATATGGTGGAGAAGAGATTGGAAGAACTGCAGAATCCGTTGTAATTCTCGATCTCGTCTTCAACTTCCTTGGGCGGTTTCTGAACTCCCAGGTTGGAAAGAACGATGGATACTGTCTTGTCCACATTTTTTGTAACACTTTTCACCACGAGCTGTTTGATGAAGAGGGGGACAGCACGGACGGGAGCCACGTACTCCATGGTCTCGTAGTTGTTCATCTGCTTCTTGATGCTTTCTTCCGTCAGCTGCTCCTTGAGGGCGGCATCAAACTCTACGGCCAGATCCTCGAAGGAAATGTCCTCATGGAAGGTATGGGAAACATTCACGTTGTTGAAGAAGTTTCTGGCTGTGTGGGAAGGGTAGTACTTACGCAGGTTCACAGGCAGTGACACGGTGACAGGCTTTTTTCTGGTTCTGGGAGGCATCTCGTTACGGATGGCCATCATCCAGGCGGCGCCCAAAAAGCTGGTGACGGAAACTCCCAGTTCTCTGGATCTTTCCAGCATCTTGTCGGCGGGCATATGTATCTCGAAAAACTGCAGCTGGTCATAGGGAAGCTTGAAGCCTCCGGGATGGTAGGCGTGTTTCTTGCTGCTCCTTGAAAGACTCATGTTCTCGAAAAACTGCCGATAGCTGTCCTGAGAAAGGTCGTCTGCGGAAGCACCGGAATGAAGGGAAACTTCTTCGTATTTTCCCGGATTTTTGAGTTTCAGATACTGCAAAACTATGACGTTGAGAAATTCCAGACCTCCCGTGCCGTCAGCAAGGGCATGGAACATGTCCAGATTTATCCTTTTTCCGAAATAGGTGACTTTATAGTGGAGCATGGCTTTGGCAGGGTCATAGAGCAGCGGGCATATCCTGTCGCTTTCCTCGGTGACTTCGGGCTTAAGATCCGTGTCTTCGATGTAATGCCAGAAAAAGCCGCGGCGGATGCGGACCTGGACCTGAGGTCTGTCCTGAATGGCCAGAAGCACTGCTTCCCGTAGCAAAACGGGATCTATGTCTTCTTTGAGAATGCAGCTCACTCTGAAGGATCTGGTGTCCCTTTTGTTGACGGAAGCCAGAAAGACCTTTGCCACATTATCGATTCTGTACCAGTTATCGCTTGTCATATCGTTCCTCTTTGATCATCGGTTGTTTTCTTCAATCTCATTTATCTCTTCGGTCACATAGGCTGAGAGGCGTTTCATTGCCTGGGCCGCTATGGGAAGAGGCATCTGTTGATAAACATGCCAGCCGTTTTCTTCTATGTCCATAGTAACTTTTCCGCCTTCCGCCAAAATGCCGTCCCTGAGCCTCAGACTGTCATCCAGCAGGATCTCGTTCCTGCCTGCCATGACGAAGACAGGGGGGAGACCCTTCAATTGCCCGAAAAGCGGACTGAAGGCAGGATCTTTCGGATCGCCTTTTTCTCCCATATAGGCCTTGGCAGCTCCAAGAACGTAGTCTTTTGTAAGGATGGGGTCTATGTCTTTGTATCTTTCATAGGAAGGAGCATCTCCGGTCATATCCGTCCAGGGGCTGAAGAGCAGGAGTCCCTTGGGCAGGGGCTTTTTTTCAGATAGAAGCTTCTGGGCGATGCACAGAGCAAGGTTTCCGCCTGCGGAGTCTCCCGCAATGAAGATGCGTTCGGGTGGAAATTTTTTTACAAGATGTTCCCATACGGCCAATGTGTCCTCAAGGGCAGCGGGATAGGGGTGTTCCGGCGCCAGGCGGTAGTTCACGGAAATTGTGGTGAAGCCTGTGGCCAGAGCCAGCTTTGAAGCCAGGATCCTGGCATAGTTCAGTTTACCCGTAACATAGCCTCCGCCGTGAATGTAGAGGACCGCATAGTTGGGATTGTGGGCAAGTTCGGGGCTGATAGCTTCGCATTTTACATTGCTTACGGTAAACTGCTTCACTTCTATGTCTCCCTTGGGAGCCACCAGACGTCCTGCTTTTTCCATCACATTCCGGTGTCTTTTAAGGTCTTCTTCCTTAAGGGAACTCCCGGAGATGAAGTTCACCACCTTGAGGGCCTTTATCAATGTATCGTTCAGGTTTTTGATGCCTGTTTGTCTTTTTAATTCTTTAGTGTTCATCCGTTTCTCTTTTTGTGTGGTATATGGTCTGACATGGTAGGCCATCCTGTATATTATATACCAAAAAGCGCTTGTTCTCAAATAAAATAAGTGGGTTCATGACCCACTTATAAATGTTAAGCGTGTTTGCTCCTGTGACCGAGATGACGGGATCTTAAGGAATTTGAGATCACTGTCAGAGATTCGGGAATGCTCTCGTGTCTGATGTTTGTTGCATCAAAGTGCAGGGACTTGAAGGCAAGAGCCATGATGGGTCCCTGAAAGAGAGCGCAGAGTATGGTTCCGATGCCCACGGGACCTCCCAAAAGGTAGCCGATGAGAGTGGCAGTTCCCAGAAGGGCTATGCTGACAACACCGATGGGGAGTTTGGGCATATGTCTCTTTAAGCCCACAAGCAATGTGTCTCTGGGACCGCAGCCTAAAGCGGCTTTCATATAGAAATACTGGGTATAGCCCAGAATGAAAAGTCCGATGAAGAGCATGGCTATGCATGCGGGAAGACTGGTGGGAGTGGGGACGGGGTTCAGGTAATTAAACAGATCCACCGATTTACCCACTACGATGGCGTCGATGATGAGAGCGAGACCGATGGGTTCTTTCATGGAAATGTCGATTAAGAGGATGGCAACGGAAACTCCGATGGAAGCTGTTCCGTAAAGTATGCCGAAGGTTTTGGAAAGCCCCAGGTTAAAAACGTCCCAGGGAGCGGCTCCTATGTTCGCCCTCATGGTGAGATAAACTCCGAAGCCGTTGACAAAAAGGGCGATCATGGCGATGAGGCAGTTGAGGAAGATGCCTCTCACTGTTTTATTCGATAATGAGCTGTTCTTAAACATAAAGGATCCTTTTTTTGTTCTTTGATCAAACATTCTGTGGATTATAACACTGAGTTATACTTGTGTAAAGAACAAGAAATCAGTGGTTATTTTTGAATTGTTTTTGGAACCGAAATGTTTATAATACAGAGAAGATGGGAGAACCCCAAAAGGAGGAAATTCATGATCAGACGTTCACAATACAGATGCAGCTTTAAGGATGACGCAAAGGGCGCGGACTTTGAAAAGGTGCTGGATGTTTGCAAAGAAGAAGTTACGGCTCTTATAAAGGCCGGAAAGCTCTGCAATGTTTCTTTCTACAGATATGAAAATATGGGCTTTCTGTACATGGAAGAGATAGTTTCGGAAGAGAAGGAGGAAGGTGTCGGGGCGGAGAATTTAATGCATGCCCTTGCTCCCTTCCTTAAGACCTGGCCCAGAGAAGAGGGAGATGTGTGCTTCGCACCCATGATCAAGGCTTTTTATCAATACAACCCGGAAGAAGATCTTGACAAGTGGGAGCACGAGAGGACCACGGCTGTAAAGACCAGAGTCGGACGTGTGGCTTTTGCTTTTCCGGAAAAAGTCACATCTTATGTTAAATATCACAAGGCTCTTACGGATGAGGGACTGCTAAAAGGGGACAAGTATGCCTACATATCTCTTCACGAGAACCTTTTTTTCTCATATTTTGAAGAACCCAGAAACAACGTGAACATCAGTGGAGCAGACAAGGAATCGGAAGTCCTTAAAGAATGGTTAAAGGCCGACCCTGAGTCCCATTTTGACAGAGTGAAGGCAAAGGGCATCAACTTTCTTGTGATCCCCTGTCTCTTCACCGTGGACAGAGTCGACCTTTAAAGAGTCTTAAATATTTTTGGATCACTCCACCAGGTTGTTGATCCAGATACGTTTCTTCAAAAGTATGGCACCCAGGAGAACTTTCAACAGGTCTGCAAGCTGGACGCATATATAGAGAGGAACAATTGACATGGGTGTGAAGGCACTCAGTACAAAAGCCAGGGGGAAAGAGACCACAAAAATGAAGACAGAGTCGAAGATGAAGGTTATGATGGTCTTTCCGCCGGATCTTAAAGTAAAATAAGCAGTATTCAGGAACGCATGCACCGGAAGGCAGCATGCGTTTATTTTTAGCAGAGTTGAGGCAAGAGCCTTGATCTCGGGCTCAGTGTTGTAAAACTCAGGGAAAAGAGGCGCACACAGGAATTCGAGACAGCCGAAGACCACGCACAGGAGGACTGACAGAGTGATGAGTTTTCTGTCCGTGTCCACAGCCTCTTCATTCTTGTAGGCTCCCAAAAGGTTGCCTATGATGATGGCCACTACGGAACCCATGGAGATCACCATTACGTTAAACAGGTTGAAGATGGTGTTGGATATGTTCACAGCAGCCACTACGTCCAGACCTCTTGTGGAATAGCGCTGGGTGAGGGCTGACATTCCCACCGACCACAGGAATTCGTTGGCAAAGAGGGGAGTGCCGCGGTAAAGGATCTTTTTCACCAGTTCTCCGGGAATGGCAAAGGACTTGTAGAGTCCGCGGATGAAGGGGTTCTTGTCCGGGTTTCTGTGAGCCCAGATGAAGATGATGAAAAACTCGATGAAACGGGATGTGACCGTGGCAATGGCTGCACCCACGACTCCAAGCTCAGGAGCTCCGAAGTGTCCGAAGATGAGCACGTAGTTGAGACCGAGGTTTAAAAGGGTGGCGACGATTCCCGCGATCATGGGAACAGTGGTCTGCTCCGTCTCACGAAGGGTGCCGGAGTAGGCGTTGGCAAAAGTGAAGGGCACCAGACCGATGATCATGACCCAAAGGTAATCTTGGGCATATCTGAAAGTTGTCTCCGGATCCAGTCCCGTGTCCGTGTCTGTCATGAAGAGACGGATGAGGTCACCGCCTTTGGTGCTGAACACAAGTATGCCCACAATGAGGATCACGGCAGAGATCAGGAGCTTGAAGCGCATGGTGGCGCGGACACCTTCATGATCTCTTTTTCCGTAGTACTGGGCCGTAAAGATGCCGGGGCCTGAGATGGCTCCAAATATGGCAAGGTTAAAAACAAACATGAGCTGGTTGACGATGGAAACTCCTGTCATCTGTTCGGTTCCGATGGCACCCACCATGATGTTGTCCAGAAGGCTCACGAAGTTGGTGATCATGTTCTGGATTATGATGGGTATGGCCAGACTCATTACATATGCATAGAATTTTTTATTTCCGAAATATTTTTTCATATTTATCTGATACCGTAGGTCTTATAGACTGCAGAGATCCTTTCAAGGATCATTTCCGCAGGATTACCGTCCTTATCTGTGTAGTTTAGGGTCTCCGTACCCATGGGATTGAAACCAAGGCCTTCGACTTTTGCTCCCGTAAGGTCTGTACTGCCTTCGCACTGGAGTCTGTAAAGCTCGGTGGCTATGATGGAGGCCACGTTCTTTGCTCCCGCATAGGAAAGATGAAGGGTGTCCTCTTCCAGATTGGATCTGAAAAGGTGGAAGTTTTGGGCTACATAGGAACGTCCCAGAGTGCCGTACTGCTTGCCGGTGATGTTCGCCACGTCGATGAGGAAAATCCCTTTTTTGTCGGCCAGTTTCCTGATGGCGTTCATATAGGCTGCCTTACCGCCGCCCAGAGGGATCTCATATTCCGAAAGGTCTTTGCCCTTGTCATCTCGCCAGAATTTAACCGACTGGATGGGAGTGCAGAGAATGGGGATGATGCCCTTTTCACGGCATTTGTCTATCATATCCGTAAGATATTGAGTCATTTCGTCAACATTGCTGTAGGACTGGTCGTTTATGCCGTGCATGATGAGAAAATAGTCTCCTGCCTGTGCATTCTGAAGAACACCGCCGAAGGCGATGTCATACCAGGTCCTGGCGCAGGTACCGCCGGAACCCAGATTGGTGATGGCAACATTATCGTCGAAGAACTGATGTAAAAGCTGTCCCCAGCCTGTCTGATATCTTCCTCTGGGAGGTTCTTTCTCGGTCTCTATGGGATAGTAAGCCGAGCAGGTGGAATCCCCCGCAAGATAAAGGTGGGGTTTGTGGGGACGGAGGACGGAAGAGTGACGGATCTCTACGCTTGTGAGAGAAGAGTCTTTTTCGCCCATGCCGATCCTAAGGATGCCGCCTTCTGCCAAAACATCCTCAACATAATATGTGTAAGGTTTTATACCGCTTCTGCCGCCTGCACCGTATATGCCCACGTTACAGCCCACTGCTTCGCCGTTTACCGTGATCAGGGACCTTTCGGTGGAATGTTTGGTAAAAAGGATATTGTAGTATCCGTCGGGAACAGCAACCACGAAGTAGTTGCCGGTGCTGCCCAGTTTGACTCCGTTTAAGAGATTGTCAACCTTTCCGTAGAAACCGTACCAGTTGCCCACGGGAGAGTAGAGTTCCGTAGAGGTGACATTTATGTCGGTGTCGGGGAAACCGGTTTTGGAGAGACCGAAGGCAAAGCGGAAAACGGGACTCACTTCTGCCCAGGTGTAGCCTGTTACCGACAGGCGGATCTTGCCCTTAGACTCCTGCATATCGGTTTCCGCAACCGTTCCGTCGGCTTTTTGAAGGGTCACCTGATAGAGGGCTCCTTCTTTGTAACCTGCCATTTTTGACACATCCACGCTGATCTCCGCCACATCGGGCTCTATCCGGATGAGCCTCAGATAGTCTTTTTCGTCAAGGACTCTGGGGATCTCGTAAGCGGGGATCACTGCAGAAGAAGTTGTGCTTTCCTGAGGAACCGAAACTTCCTCCTCTTGGGGAGCGGGAGTTTCCTCGACTCCGGGTGTGGGGGTGGCAACTACCGGAATTTTGTTTTCCGAGCATCCCCAAAGAAATGAAAATGCGAGCAGAGATGTTATGATAAAGGTTTTAAGCCTTGTTGACTTCATATATATGTCCTCCTGATGATAGGGTTCGGACGAAAGGGGTCCGAAACAACTCTCCATATTATAACAGGAGAAAAGAGATTTGAACAGAGCATAGTTGTAACTTGTTATTGACAGTTAACGGTCGTTAATGTATAATCAACGATTGCTAACGGCAAGGGAGAATCCTTGAATACACAGGAATGTAACGGTGGATATTATGGCGGAGATCTCTACGAAAGAGAAACTGCTGAATGCGGCTCTGGAACTTTTTTCCAAAAAAGGATACAGCGCCACTTCGGTGGATGAGATAGCTGAGGCCGTGGGAATGACGGGGCCCAGCATATACAAATATTTTAAAGGCAAGGAGGACCTTCTCAAAGGTCTGACGGAAAGAGCGGAATCGGAATATAAGAGCAAAATGCAGATGAATCCCGACTCCATGATCCGGATCCACAACAAAGAGAAACTCAAGGCTTTCAGCCTTGCGCAGATCAGATTTACAATGTTTGACGAAAACATTGTAAGAATGAGAAGGATGCACACCATAGAGCAGTTCAGAAACGAGAACATGAGCAGGCTGGCAAGCCTGCATCAGTACTACAACATTCTGGGACTCTACGGGAAGATCTTCAGTGGCCTTATGGAACATGGGATCATGGAAAAGAACGATCCGGAATTCATGGCACTGGAGTACATTTCTCCCGTCACCATGCTCCTTCAGTTGGGAGACAGGGAACCGGACATCAGGGAAGAATTGATGACAAAGATCGAAAAACATATCGATTTCTTCATCGATAAATATATAAAAGAACAGGGAGACAAACAGTGAAGGATTTTATAAAAGAGAAATGCGATCTGCTGGTGAAGAACCGCGAAGCCGTACATCAGGCATTTGCTTTTGAGTACGAAGTCATGGAAGTGGCAGCGGCTTTTGCTTTTACGGGAGCGGGAGTTCAGGTTGACAGCGAGAGAGTAAAGGAAGTAAAGAAATTTCTAAGAAAGAAAAAAGGTCCCTTCTCGGCCATGAGAGATGTGGGCGAAGCGCTGACCGTTGCCAGGATGGCTGCCAGCGATGACTATGAAGCCTACTACGAAAAGCTCAATATGATCTATGAAAAGATCAAAAAGAAGAGACCTTTCAACAGAGCCTATCTTGTGCTGGCGGCAGCAAATCTCTGCGAGAGCGGTAAGGATGATGAGATCGATGCCATCATTGCCGACTTCGACGAACTGGACAAGAGGATGAACCAAGAGCATCCTTTCCTTACAGGCGGAGAGGACTGGTCGGTGGCTATGCTCCTTGCCATCAGTGACAAGAGTGTGGACAGCATCATAAACGAAATGGAAGAGTGCTTCGACTATCTGCGTCTCAGCAAGGTCAGAGCCGCAAAGAACGGCATCCACGGCATGTGCCAGGTGCTCACTCTTATGGACGGCGATGTAAAGACCAAGTGCGACAAGGTCATCGAACTTTTTGAGAAATTCAGGGCTCACGGAGTGAGATACGGAAGAGAAGTTGAATTCCCCGCACTGGGAGCGCTGGCGGATTCAAAGGTGGATTCCGATACGTTGGTTGAAGAGATCATCGAAGCAGCCGACTACTTAAAGAAACACAAAGGCTTCGGTTGTCTCAGTCTCAACAAGGCCACCAGGCTCATGTTTGCCACCATGGTGGTTTCGGAAGCCTATGAACAGCAGAACGGAGCGGTTGCTTCCGCTTCTCTTGTAAAGAAGAGCGTTCTCAGCAATGCGCTGACTCTTGCAGTGGCAGCGGAAGTTGCAATGATGATCATCATTGTGGCCTGTGCGACCTCATCAGCTTCAAATTGATAAACAGGGTAAAAGTTTAGGGAATCTACAGGGAGAGTGTATGTTATATAAGAGAGAGTCCGAAAGGACTCTCTTTTTGTGCGATAAGCGAATGCCCTCGGCAGCAAGTTCGCTTGCTGGACGAGGGCTGAGTGAACGGTCATTGAGCGGACTTCGTACGCGAGATGACCCGTCGAATCGAGTAGGAGTCAGCCTACTCGATCGTCAAGTTCAGGCACAAAAACCTGTTGACTTGCTAACAGAAAAGGGGTACATCTTAACTGATCGCCGTAAGAGGGGCGACAGAGGAGGAAGATCGAAGATGAACAGCTTGAGAATGCCCGACAGGGTGATGCTGAACGGAAGAAGGGTGATTGAAAAGATAAATGAAGGAAAATGGGGATCCGGGGATGTATCGGTTTCTCTTGAAAGAAGGGGGGAGACTCTCGGAGTCTCATTGAGATCCCCTTCGATCCCTGTAAAAGAACTGGTTTTCGTCTTTTCCGGGGAGATGGACGAAGAAGCTTCGTTTTTGGGAGATCAATGGGAAAGAGCCTACGGAGATCTGAGCTTTAAAAAGCGTTCGTCCTGCAGGGTAATGCCCTGGTACTTTGTAATGGATACGGGAAAAGAAGCAAGCTATTACGGAGTAAAGACAGGGGCTGCTGCCATGTGTTCCTGGGAAGTGAAGGGAAAGGACCTTTATCTCCATCTTGACACAAGAAACGGAGCATGTGCGGTGGAACTCGGAAACAGGGAACTTCACGTCTGCGACATTGTCTGTGATGTGAAGAAAGGAGACGCATTTAAGGGAATGTTCTCCTTTACAAAGAAACTCTGCGACGATTGCATCTACGACGGAAATCCCATCTACGGGGCCAACAACTGGTACTATGCCTACGGGAACAGCAGCAGAAGAGAGATCCTTGAGGACGCTGCCTATCTTTCCGAGATGACAAAGGGGCTCAAAAACAGGCCCTTCATGGTGATAGACGACGGATGGCAGGAAGCACATGAAGGCTCATACAACGGAGGACCATGGAGACGGGCAAATGCGGATTACGGGGATATGAAAGAGATCGCCCTTTCCATGAAGAAAAATAATGTCCGTCCGGGCATATGGGTGAGACCTCTTTACGACGATCACAAAAACTTTGATCCCGGCTGGAGACTGGAAAGAGACAGTAATGTCCTTGACATTTCCGTTCCGGAGGTTCTGGAGTACATCGCTGAAGATGTGAGGACCATAAGAGATTGGGGATACGAGCTTCTTAAATATGATTTCTCCACTTTTGACATTTACGGAAAATGGGGAGCTTCCATGGGAAGAACCCTTACAAACATGGGAGGCTGGCATTTTAAGGACAGAACAAAGACAAATGCCGAACTCATCAGGAATTTTTACAGAGTCATCTATGAAAACGCAGGAGATATGCTAATCCTGGGCTGCAACTGCATGGGACATCTGGGAACGGGATATATGCATTTGAACCGAACGGGAGATGACACCAGCGGGAGAGAGTGGGAGAGAACAAAGAAATACGGCGTGAACACACTGGCTTTCCGTTTGCCCCAGCACAATGCCTTCTATGGCGCAGATGCGGACTGTGTAGGCATCACGGACTCGATTCCCTGGGAAAAGAACAGGCAGTGGCTTGAGCTCCTTTCACTGAGCGGAACGCCCTTCTTTGTTTCTGTGAAGCCCCACACTCTTACAAAAGAAAGGGAAGAAGAGCTTAAGGCAGCCTATGCTCTGGCTTCGGAAAACAGGAAGACCATAATGCCCCTTGACGTGCACGGGACAAAGACACCGAGAGAATACGAGACCGTAAAGGGCTACAGAAGATATAAATGGTGATACCGTCGCCTCCCATTTTGCCGTCAGCCCCGGGGCTGAAAACCTCGAGGGCCATTTCGCTGACTGCCAAAGGCCGAAAAACTCATTTTGTACCTAAAACAGCCAAAAACTATGGTTTTAGGTAACAATTTTGGCCGATTTTACCTCTTTTTGAAGGTTAGAAAGAGAAGATAGCGCATAAAATATGCACTCTTATGTAAAAATAACAGAAAAAATGTCTTAGCACGCTACGGAAAGCTCAAAAAAGTAGGCTAAAAAGCACAAAAACGCGCATTTTAGCCTACTTTTTCATTTTTTGATTATCTTGAAGCAGTTACAGAAAAGGTACGGTTCTACTTAAATACGTAATCCTTAAGAGGCACATCCAGGTTTGCGGGCTGGTTGTAAGCTGAATTCTGCCATGCAATGCCTTCGCGGTAAGCTCTGTTAAGGAGCAGGCAGGGAGCGGTGTACTCTGTTGTGTATGTTGTGGTGTAGATGCGGATCTTTGAAGGATCGTCCGTGCAGCGGAGGATCACTTCTTCACGCCAGTCACCGTAAATGTCTGCAATGAGGCAGGGATTTGCCTTGGTTCCGTTGTTGGTGGTGGTTCCTTTTGCGGAGAGGAGAGCTTTGGACTTCTGCTTCTCGTAGTCCCACTTCTGAACCTCGGGAACGTAATTGTTGTGGTCAAAAAGCTCGGTGAGAAGATCTCCGTCCCAGAAGATGGAGAAGTTCACGGAAGGCTTCTTTCCTTTGTAGATCACGTTTCCGTTGCAGTCAAAGGTGTCTCCGTTCACAGCACCCCACATTTCAGCGCCTTCGTAGTTGGGATCGATGTCTGCTGCCATTCCGCGGCCGGTGTCTTTCCCTGTCTTTACGCCCCAGAAAACCTCACCCGTTTCCGCATCATGAAGTTCGATCTGATATTCAACTCCGGCATTTTCGTGTACCTGGAACACATCGATGCGGCCGTCGTAATTAAAGTCACTGACATGCATGGCATCACCATGTCCCAGAGCGGTGCAGTAGAGCACGCTTCCGTCGTTGTCGAGGCAGAGGGAACCGTAGATGATCTCGTCAAGGCCGTCTCTGTCCACATCGTTTACTGAAAGACCGTGGTCGCCCTGACCTGCGTAGAGGCTGTTGCTGGGAGCATCGAAAGCCCAGGCGAGCTGCAGCTTTCTGTCCACCAGTTTCCATGCGGAAAGGGTGGTGCGGGCATAGTAGCCGCGACAGAAGATGGCAGCGGGAGTTCCTTCGTCTATGTAAGCAGTGGCTGCAAGGAAACGGTCAACACGGTTTCCATAGGTGTCGCCCCAGGATTCCATGTCTGCCTGACCCTTGGCGTTTTCGGGTCCTCTGGAAGGAACGTAATCAACGGTGTCGATGATCTCGCCCGTGCGTCCGTCGAAGGCGGTGAGATACTCGGGACCGGAGAGGATCCTTCCTGTGCCCACAACACGGTAATCGTGTTCCTGTTCCTTTTTGGTCTTCTTTGTAGAAAGATCTGCCATGCTCACAGCACCCACATGGCCTGTTTCTTCAAGGTTTCCGTTGTATGTGGTGGTTCCGTCGGCTGTCTTACACAAAACTTCCGCAACACCGTCACCGTCGTAGTCCCAAACCTGGAACTGGGTGTAATGGGCTCCGGAACGGATGTTAAGACCCAGGTCGATCCTCCACATGAGCTTTGCTTCTCCTGTGTTAAAGTCCAGCTTGTATGCATCCAGGATCGTAGTTCCTGTCCATCCGTCCTTGGAGTTGTCCTGTGCATTGTCTGCATCCCATTTGAGAACGATCTCAAGTATCCCGTCTCCGTCCAGATCTCCCACGGACATATCATTTGCCGTGTGCTTGGAGATGCTGTTGTTGGGCATTTTGCAGTCTGCAGGATATGAGAGAGTGAACTCTTGATAAGCATTGGGAGCGGCGATGGCTGTTTCCGCACGGGAACTGTTTCCGGCTAAAAGAGTGTACTCATCATTTGCTTTTCCGGACTTGTCCAGAAAGTTTGTAAGCGTACCCGTGTATATGACCGTGTTTCCCTTCTTGACAGTGTATTCCTCGTCTTTCTGCCCCATATTTCTCCAGGAAAGAAGAACACCTTCTTTTGCCTTTACTGCGACAAAACCGCGGGTGGCCAGTGTTTCTGCGGGATTATAAGTCCCCACTTTGTAATCGTAGGTTGTGGTGTACTGAGTGTCGCCCGCGATGAATTTTACGGGGGTG
>JAILRC010000019.1 GCA_024698485.1 Lachnospiraceae bacterium
GTATGCGGAAGTATAAACCAAACGGAGGTAATAAAATGAGCGTTATTTCAATGAAGCAGTTGCTTGAAGCAGGTGTACATTTCGGACACCAGACAAGAAGATGGAACCCTAAGATGGCTGAGTACATCTATACCGAAAGAAACGGTATCCACATCATCGACCTTCAGAAGTCTGTAGGTAAGGTTGACGAGGCTTATGATGCAATTAAGAACATTGCAGCCAACGGCGGAAAGATCCTCTTCGTAGGAACAAAGAAGCAGGCACAGGATGCAGTAGCATTCGAAGCTGAGCGTTGCGGAATGTTTTTCGTAAACGAGAGATGGCTCGGCGGTATGCTCACAAACTTTAAGACAATTCAGTCCAGAATCGTTCGTCTCAAGGCTATTGAGAAGATGAGCGAGGACGGAACATTCGATGTACTTCCCAAGAAGGAAGTTATCAACCTCAAGAAGGAATGGGACAAGTTAAAGAAGAACCTTGGCGGTATCAAGGAAATGAAGTCTCTTCCCGATGCTATCTTTATCGTAGATCCCAAGAAGGAGAGAATCTGCGTACAGGAAGCTCATGCACTTAACATTCCCATTATCGGAATTGCAGATACAAACTGCGATCCCGAAGAGCTTGACTATGTTATCCCCGGCAACGATGATGCTATCCGCGCCGTAAAGCTCATTGTTTCCAAGATGGCAGATGCTGTTATCGAAGCAAATCAGGGTGAGGAGTTCGTTCCCGAAGTTCCTGCCGAGACAGAAGAAGCAGCTCAGGAAGCTTAATTTATCCGAAAATTAAGAGAAGGAGAATAAAACAATGGCAGAAGTTACAGCTAGCATGGTAAAGGATTTAAGAGAAATGACAGGCGCCGGCATGATGGATTGCAAGAAGGCTCTTGCAGAGACAAACGGCGATATCGATAAGGCTGTTGAAGTCCTCAGAGAAAAGGGACTTGCAAAGGCTGCAAAGAAGGCAAGCAGAATTGCCGCTGAAGGTGTTTGCGCTGTAAGCGTTTCCGCTGACGGTAAGGTTGCTTCCATCGTAGAAGTTAACTCAGAGACAGACTTCGTTGCTAAGAACGAGAAGTTCACATCCTATGTTGCTAAAGTTGCTGCTCAGGCTGCAAAGACAACAGCAAAGGATATCGATGCATTCCTTGCGGAGAAGTGGGATGAGGATCCTTCCAAGACCGTTAACGATGAACTTTCTTCTCAGATCGCTGTTATCGGTGAGAACCTTAAGATTCGTCGCTTCGAACAGCTCAAGGCTGAGAACGGATTTGTAGAGAGCTACATTCACCAGGGCGGCAGCAAGGCTATCCTTGTTGAAATGACAGGCGATCGCACAGATGCTTCCCGTGAGTGCGCAAAGAACGTTGCTATGCAGATCTGCGCTATGAGCCCCAAGTACGTTTCTCAGAACGAAGTTGATCAGGAGTTCCTTGCAAACGAGAAGAACATTCT
The DNA here is from genome assembly GCA_024698485.1 of Lachnospiraceae bacterium. Classification (GTDB taxonomy): domain Bacteria; phylum Bacillota; class Clostridia; order Lachnospirales; family Lachnospiraceae; genus RGIG3528. Next base: position 1,455 of record JAILRC010000019.1, read on the forward strand.
TCTTGAGCAGATCAAGAACGATCACAAGGAAGCAAGCAAGCCTGAGAAGGTTATCGAGGGCATGATCCAGGGACGTATCAAGAAGGAAATGGCTGAGATCTGCCTTAACGATCAGGTATACGTAAAGGCTGAAGACGGTAAGCAGTCTGTTGGTCAGTACGTTGCATCCGTTGCAAAGGCTAACAACATCACTCTTGCCATCAAGAGATTCGTTCGTTACGAGACAGGCGAAGGTCTTGAGAAGAAGAGCGAGAACTTTGCAGAAGAAGTTGCAAAGCAGATGGGTTGCTAATCCATTAACTTATCAATGATCATTTGGCCTCGAACTGTTTTGTTCGAGGCCTTTTAAATTTCAGAAATTTGTTGTACTTTTAGAGGTATAATTTATGGAAGTCAAAGCCTATAAGAAGGATAGCGATCATTCCTATACATTGGGTGCTTTTCCTACATTCGAGCTTCTTAAGACCAGGCCCGAGATCGTTCGTGAAGTCATTGTTCATTCTTCATTTACGGACAGGGAGAGCATAGAAGAGGAAGCACGTAAGCATAATATCCCTGTTGTAACAAACGATAAACTCATCGGAAAGCTTTCCGACAAAGAGAATTGCTTTGTTATTGCGGTGTTTGATAAATATGTTAGCAGCCTTTCTTCCGATAAACCGCATATTGTTCTTGTTAATCCCGGTAATATGGGAAATATGGGAACAATTATGAGAACTGCTGTGGCTTTCGGGATTAAGGATATGGCTGTCATATCACCCGGTGCGGATGCATTTAACCCCAAAACGGTAAGAGCATCCATGGGAGCAGAGTTTCGGATGAACGTAAGATATTATGATTCTTTTGAGGATTACAGGAAGGAATTTCCAGAACATGATATCTTTTGCTTCATGTTGAATGCCACGAGCAGTCTTAATGTAGAAAACTGCAAACACGGCCCTCTGTTTTCGCTTGTGTTCGGTAACGAAGCCACCGGACTGCCCGATGAATATTTAAATGTAGGCAAGAGCATAATTATTCCCCAATCAGATGAAGTTGATTCGCTGAACATCACAATTGCCGCAGGTGTCGGAATGTTTATGTTTATGATATAATTTATAGTAAATGAATTGATTTTTTGCTAAAGATTTGTTATTTTATTAATATTAAACTGATAGCGACAGCAAGGTTTTGGAGGAAAATATGGCAGCAATCAGAGCGGAACAGATCAACCCTTTCCTTATATCTGCTAAGCAGGTAATGCAACAGGTTTGCATGATCGACATAAAGTTTGGAAAGATTGAAAAGACGGATTTCAAACTCGACGGAGACCCCATGCTCATCATGCTCGGCATTACAGGCGAGCTTTGCGGACAGGCTTGTTTTATCATGGATATTGAGATAGCAAAGAAGATCGCATCAAAGATGATGATGGGTATGCCTGTCGCAGAATTTGATGATATGGCAAGAAGTGCTATTTCAGAACTCGGAAACATGGTAATGGGTAATGCCGCAACCATTCTTTCAAATAACAATGTTATGATCGACATCACACCGCCGACCATCATCACGGGTACCACTACGATACAGTCTCCCGACAGTACAATGTTCAAAGTTCCGTTGATTTATGAGAACTACGAAGTGATGCTTTGCTTCATGTTTAAGAACTGATCTTGAAAAGTTTCATGCCTGCATGTAAATGCAGGCATTTTTTGCTTTATAGGAAATTCCGTCCTGTTGTTTCGGCCTTTTGAGCCTTAACTATTTTATGTTATTACTGTACTATGTTAAAATTTTATAGTTGATTTTCTTTAAGTTTAAGTTTATTATAACAAGGTCCATAAAATATAAGGTTCAGGAGGCGTACAGTGATAAGATTATTTAACAACGGTGCTTTTGTTTTTAACGGAAAAGATGTTGTTGCCGAAGAAGAGATCGGTCAGCTTTATCAGAAATATGCAAAAGAGGTTCCCGACAGGGAAACTGCCAAATCGAATACATTAAGTTTTAATATATTAAAGAATCACAACACATCGGGAAACATGGAAAAACTTAAAGTGAAGTTTGATAAACTCACTTCCCATGACATCACATTTGTGGGCATCATCCAGACCGCCCGTGCCAGCGGACTTGATAAGTTCCCTGTGCCTTACGTTCTCACCAACTGCCACAACTCACTTTGCGCTGTGGGAGGCACCATCAACGAAGATGATCACATGTTCGGCCTTTCCTGCGCAAAAAAGTACGGCGGCATATATGTCCCCCCTCATCAGGCTGTTATCCATCAGTTTGCCAGAGAAATGCTGGCTGAAAGCGGCAAGATGATCCTCGGTTCCGATTCACACACAAGATACGGTGCTTTGGGAACCATGGCCATCGGTGAAGGCGGTCCCGAACTTGTCAAGCAGCTTCTGAACAAGACCTACGACATCAATATGCCCAAGGTGGTGGGCGTTCATATGACGGGCAAACTCCGTAAAGGTGTGGGACCTCAGGACGTGGCTCTTGCCATTATCGGCAAGGTCTTTGCCAACGGCTACGTTAACAACAAAGTCATGGAATTCTTCGGAGAAGGTGTTAATTCTCTGAGCGTTGACGAAAGGATCGGTATCGATGTAATGACCACCGAGACAACCTGCCTTTCCTCCGTGTGGATCACTGACGGTAAAGTGAAGGATTTCTATGCCCTCCACAATCGTCCCGAAGGTTTTAAGGAGATGACATTGCCCGAAGTGGTTTACTATGACGGACTCATCGATGTGGATCTTTCGGAGATCAAGCCCATGATCGCAATGCCTTTCCATCCCAGCAACACCTACACCATTGACGAAGTCAACGAGAATCCCGGAGACATATTAAGAGAAGTTGAAAAGAGAGCGGCTGTTTCACTTGACAACAACAAGGTCAGCTTTAAACTTACGGACAAGATCAGAAACGGTCGTATCTACGTGGATCAGGGCGTAATCGCAGGATGTGCCGGCGGCGGATTTGAAAACATATGCGCAGCGGCTGATATTCTGAGCGGCAAGTTCATCGGTAACGATGAGTTCTCATTAAGTGTTTATCCCGCATCTCAGCCCATTATGATGGAGCTGGTCAAGAACGGCACCATTGCAAAACTCATGGAAACAGGCGCCACCATCAGAACGGCTTTTTGCGGTCCATGCTTCGGAGCGGGAGATGTGCCTGCAAACAACGGTTTTTCCATCCGTCATTCCACAAGAAACTTCCCCAATCGTGAAGGAAGCAAAGTCACCAACGGACAGATCGCATCCGTTGCCCTCATGGATGCCCGTTCCATTGCAGCAACTGCCGCAAATAAGGGCTATCTTACCAGCGCCGAGAATTTTGAAGGCAGTTTCACTAAGCCCGCTTATCATTTTGACGCTACAATATACGAAAACCGTGTATACAACGGCTGGGGCAAGGCAGATCCCAAGGCAGAAGTGAAGTTTGGCCCCGGGATCGTGGACTGGCCCAAGATGTGCGCCCTGGAAAACGATCTTGTGCTCAGGGTCGCATCTCTTATAAATGATCCTGTCACCACCACGGATGAACTCATCCCTTCCGGAGAAACTTCATCCTTCAGATCCAATCCTTTGGGCCTGGCGGAGTTCACCCTTTCCAGAAAGGACCCCAAGTACGTGGGACGTGCCAAGGAGATCCAGAAGGCAGAGAAAGCGAGATGGGAAGCAAAGTCTGCCAATGACATTTATGAAGCTCTTGCGGAAACAAGACCAGTAATGGAAGTACTCAAAGAACGTTTTGGCATCGACCCTCTTAAAACAGAGATCGGAAGCGTGATCTATGCCGTAAAACCCGGAGACGGAAGTGCCAGAGAGCAGGCAGCTTCATGTCAGAAGGTTCTTGGAGGACTTGCAAATATCGCAAAAGAATATGCCACCAAGAGATATCGTTCAAATCTCATCAACTGGGGCATGATACCTTTCATTTTTGAAGATAAGGTTCCTTTTGAGATAGGAGATTACATCTTCATAAAGGACATCAGAGATGCAGTCATTAACAAAAAGTCTGAGGTCAAGGCTTACATTGTAAACAAGGAACTTAAGGAATTCACCCTTAAGATCGGAGAACTGACCAATGATGAGAGAGATATCATCGCAAAGGGCTGTCTCATAAATTACTACAGATCCTTCAACAATTAGGATATACACAAGCAAAAATGCAGCACTTTTCAACGTTTTTCACGATTTTTAAAGGAAAATATAAAAATATCATTGACGGATGAAAAATTTATGCTATAATGTTTCAAGTGCTTTTATAAATACCCAATCAGTTGTATAGGCACAGACTATCCAACCGGAGGGAGGGATAACAAGATGTCAAACGTAATCGTAAAAGAAAATGAATCACTTGATAGCGCACTTCGCAGATTCAAGAGAAATTGCGCAAAGGCCGGCATTCAGCAGGAGATCCGCAAGCGCGAGCATTACGAGAAGCCCAGCGTAAGACGCAAGAAGAAGTCCGAAGCTGCTCGTAAGCGCAAGTATAAATAGTTGGTAACTATGAGCATTAATCCCATAATTTTACATTATGGGATTTTTTGTTATATTTTTATTTTTTTCTTTTACTGGACTTTTTGTTGTGCTATAATCGAAACAGCATATTTTGGGCGGTTTAAAGGCTTTTTGGTCTTTTTATGAAAAGGGTAACTTCAAAGAGCCGGAGGAGATTTACCGACCATATTTTTGTTACAAAATCAGGGATGTGTTTTGTTTCAAACGGGAGAAGAGATGGGGTTCAGAATCGAAATTGATGTGATGTGCGTCATACTGATGCTGTGGATATTTCACAGGACAAACAGCAATAAGGACGAGAAAAGATCTCAGCGTCCGATGCTATTTCTTGTTTATTCACTGGCGGGGGCGTGCGTCCTTGATATATTTTGTGCCGTTGCACAGGGGCGTGCAGGCTTGCTCTGGAATCGCATAAATCATGTATTGCTGGTTTTCTTTTTGATCCTTATGATACTGACATGTTATATGTGGTTCATATATGCAAATACGTTCACAAGGACAAAAAAGCTTTCGAACGAGGAGAACTGCTGGGGCTATCGTATTCCTCTGTTCGCCCTGATCATCATGATATTGTTTTCTCCCTGGGCGGAACTTGTGTACAGACTTCCTGAGGCAATAAATTACCCCGAAAGAGGTTTTTTGAGTTTCATCTCATCCATGATCTTTGCTTTTTACGTGATCATGGCGGCGGTGCAATTGCTGATCGCTTTTTTTAACGATCCCGAGACCAAGTCCGTTTTGAGTTTTGAAACATGTATCTTTTATATTGCCTTGCCTCCGGCGGCAATGGTGATCAATTTTTTCCTAAAGGATATTAACACCCTGATACCCGCTTTTTCCCTTGCCTTGGCTGCAGTATGTTTTGACATACAGATCGGGCACATTTCCACCGACGGACTTACGGGCTTGAACAATAAAAGGCAGTATCTGCAGTTCATCGAAAACTGCCTGAACGAACCTCAGGGACCTTTGCAGCTCTTTCTTTTCATGATCGATCTTGATTACTTTAAGCAGATCAATGACAAGTACGGACACAGCGAGGGTGACAAGGCGCTCATCGAAGTGGCGGAACTTCTTAAAGGCCTGTGTTCGGGAAGCAGGGGAATGTTCCTTGCCAGATACGGCGGTGATGAATTTGTCTTTGTCATAAAGTCGCGTTTTGACGATGAGATCATCAGACTGAAACGGGATATTGAAAATGCAATAAAAGACAGGAATGAAAAAACACCTAAGAAATACAGATTATCCGTTTCAATAGGATATGCCGTATATCAATACGGGACAGACACTCTGGAGTCCCTGACGGCAAGAGCGGATGATATGCTCTATAAAGAAAAAAACGATCATCATTTTATTTTTGATCGGGAAGCAGAAAAGGAAGAGACAGATTAATGGAAGCAGTTACCGAAGTATTACAGCTTGATTCCTCCGTTATTAAAGAGATATTCGGTGAGCTTGACGGCTTTGCAAAAAAAATAGAAAAGGCTTTTAACGTTTCGCTGATCTCCAGAGACGGGGAATTAAAGATAATAGGAGAAGCCAAAAACACAGCCTCTGTGAAGGAACTCATCCTGACCACCGCTGAGTCTCTGAAAAAGGGTAATGAGATCACGGAACAGTCAATGAACTATTCCATAGCCATGAGTATGGAAAACAAACTTGCATCTGCAGCAGAAGTTGATAAAGACCTCATTTGTTTTACCACCATGGGAAAGCCCATAAAACCCAAGACATTGGGACAAAAGCAGTATGTGGATCTTATACGCAACAAGATGATCGTATTCGGCATCGGACCTGCGGGAACGGGAAAAACCTATCTTGCCATGGCCATGGCCATTAAGGCTTTTAAAAATGACGAAGTTTCAAGGATCATCCTTACCAGACCTGCCATAGAAGCAGGAGAAAAACTGGGGTTTCTTCCGGGAGATCTTCAGAGCAAAGTGGATCCTTACCTCAGACCTTTGTATGATGCTCTTTATCAGATAATGGGAGCAGAAAGCTTTCAGAAAAATATGGAAAAGGGGCTCATTGAAGTGGCGCCTCTTGCGTATATGAGAGGAAGAACGCTGGACAATGCTTTCATAATTCTTGACGAAGCTCAGAACACCACTCCCGCTCAGATGAAGATGTTCCTTACAAGAATAGGTTTCGGCTCAAAAGCCATCATCACCGGCGACGGAACTCAGAAAGACCTGCCTGCGGGAACGGAAAGCGGATTGGATGTGGCGCTCAAAGTATTGAGCAAGGTTGATGAGATCGGCGTGGCAAAACTCACATCTCTTGATGTTGTAAGGCATCCTCTTGTACAAAAGATCGTCAATGCCTATGAAGAATATGAGAAAAAGGAAAAGAGGAATGGTAAGAGTGGAACAGGCAGAAATACAAGATCAAAAAAATAAACCGGACAAGGCAGAGTTACTGAGATACGGTGTATTTTGCGGAGCCTTCTTTGTCATCGCATTTCTTACGGTGCTCTTTTCTTACTTAAGGATGGGAGAACATAAGTTCAATGCGGTGCATATCTGGACCAGCGTTGCTCTTACGGCTCTTGTTGCTGTGTATCAGTTCTTTAATATCAAAACAAAAAGTTTCAAAACCGAACAGTACATTCTTTCGGGTCTTGCTGTTCTGGCTTCGGGAGTTCTTTATCTGATCTTCGGACCTGCAACCCTTTTTCCGGTATGGATATTGGGCACGGTGATCATCAGCTGTTTCGTGGATCTCTCTATCGGAATCCTTACGGGATACTTTTTCCTTCTTCAGGAATACCACTATTACGGAAGCGGATTGTACGGTCTTATAGTTTTGTTTGTTGTTATCACTCTGATCGGGATAGCTTCTTTCTTTGCCGGAAAGAACTTGCCCGAATCTGTGGGAGAGAAACTGGAGGGATTGTTCATGTTCGGAAGGAACAAAGAAGACAAGAATATAAACAGCGAAAGAAACCTTGCCTACCTCGAGTCTTTTGCAACCGAACTTAATGTGAAGGGCGTCAATGATTATGATCTCAATAAGGCAGTGTTTGTAAGCGAAAAGACGCCTCAGGAAAAACTTTCGGAACTTGTTGAAAAGGAAGTTTTTGCAGAAGAGATAAAAGAAACGGCAACTGTGGTGAAGGCGGAAGAACCAAAAGTTTACGATTACGGAAAATATGCTGTTGAGAATTCGGCACTTCTCGAGACTCTTAAGGAAGTTAAAAAGAGTGCCTATGTACATTCGGTCAAGGTTGCGGCCATTGCCGGCAACTGTTCGCGTCATCTGGGACTGAACGTTGTGTTTACAAGAGCCGTCAGTCTTTACCATGAGATAGGAAAGAGCATGGAAGGAGATCCTGTGGCAAATTCAAGGGAGATCCTCACCAAGAACGATTTCCCCGAAACCTTGATAAATGCAGTGGATGAAGTGACAAACAAGAAGAACCTCCCATTCACATCCAGAGAGGCTTTTGTTGTTGCGGTCAGTGATACCATCATCACAACATATATTTATCTGAAAAAAACATCTCCGTCCATTTCAAATCTTAAGATCATTGACAGTGCAATGACCAAGTATATGCTGAACGGCAGAGGTGACAATTCAGGGATCACCGTTAAAGATTGCGGTGATATAAAGAATTTCTTCCTTGAACTTCTGGAAGAATGGGAGAACAGTGCGAAATGAACATAAATTATGAATCGGATGTTGATACTTCGGGATATCTGGATTTTGATCCTGTTCCCGAGATCGAAAAGACTGTAAACGCTTGTGTCGATTACCTGAACTGTGAATATGAGGTACAGGTGAATGTTCTTATTACGGATAATGACACCATCCATGAAATGAACAGAGAGAACAGAGGCATCGACTGTCCCACGGATGTGCTTTCTTTCCCCATGATCGACTGGGAAACGCCCGGAAAATGTGATTTCAGCGAAGAGGATGAGATCTTTCTTTGCGATCCGGATTCGGGAGAACTGATCCTGGGAGATATTGTGATCTCCATAGACAAGGTTTTGGAGCAAGCATCCGAATACGGACATTCAAGGAAAAGAGAACTCCTTTTTCTTATTGCTCACAGCATGTTGCATCTTTTCGGATTTGATCATGAAGATGATGAAGAACGTGAAGAGATGGAAAGAATGCAAAGAGAGATTTTGGATTCCATCGGAGTAACAAGGTAGTTTTAATGGCTAACAAGAAGAGAAATTCATTTTATATCCAGGGCAGCATACTTGCGGCGGCCTCTGTCATATCAAGACTGATCGGTATCGCCTTTAAGCTTCCCATACAGCGAATGCTGGGAGAAGTGGGATACGGTATCTATTCCGAAGCAAACGAGATCTACAGCATGGCGCTTTTGCTTTCCACTTTCAGTATTCCCATGGCACTTTCGAAACTTGTTTCGGCAAGGGAGACAAAAAAAGAGTATGTCAATTCCTACAAGATCTTAAAGATTGGTTTTGTCTTTTCTTCTCTTTTGGGTCTTGCCACAGCCCTTTTGTTTTGGTTCTTTGCGGGTGAGATCTCGGCTTTTATGCTTCATGACGAAAAAGCAACGCTTCTGTTAAAAGCCCTGGCTCCCACCATTTTTGTTTTCTCGATCATGGGCGTATTAAGAGGTTTTTTCCAGGGAAAGAACACTGCATTGCCCACTTCGATCTCCCAGATCATCGAACAGATCGTTCATGTGGGTTCGGGTATCGCTCTTACGGCTCTTTTCTTAAAGATCTTTTCCGATAAAAACGACAGGATCGTTTACGGAGCGGTGGGTGCTACTCTGGGAACTCTTGCGGGAGCTGTTACGGCCCTTGTTTTTCTGACCTTTATTTATGTGATCTACAGGCCGCTTCTCATGAAGAGGCTTACGAGAGACTACACGGGACATGAAGAGAGTAACGGCTTTTTGTTTAAGATGCTTCTGATTACCATGTTTCCCATAATGATAAACCAGATCCTCTATTCCGTAACCGGAACCATCGATACCGCCATGTCAAGTCATATCCTTGCATTAAAAGGTTTTGACGATGATACGAGACACACTTTGAACGGAATCTATCTCGGACAGTTCAGGCTGCTCACCAATGTTCCCATTGCCGTGGCTTCGGCCATCGGGATCTCCATTATTCCCAATATGGTCATGGCTTCCACCGAGGGAAGATTAAAAGATGTACAGTTAAAGATACATCAGGCGGTAAAACTCAATATGATGATCGCCATTCCCAGTGCCTTCGGACTCATGGCTCTGGCTGAACCCATAATCAACACACTTTTTGATAACGAAACCGGGGTGGGACCTGTTCTCATGCTGATGGGAGGAATGAGCATCGTCTTTTATGCCTATTCAACCACTACCAACAGCATACTTCAGGGTATGGGACGTCTTCGCTATCCCGTGATGCATGCCATTGTGGGAATTATAGTCTATTGTATTTTTGATTTCTGGGTAATGTATTACACGGATCTCGGTATATATACATTGGCTCTGGGATATATGGTATTCCCTTTTACCGTGGGACTTCTGAACTGGTTCAGGGTAGGCTTTGAAGCGGCTTACAGGCAGGAATTGTTAAAGACATTTGTTTTACCGACTCTGTTTTCAGTGATAATGGGCGTAGTGGCCTATCTTTTATACAGATTTTTGCTTCCTGTGCTCAGATGGCCTATCGTGGTCCTGGTCATATCCATCGGTACTGCGGGGCTGATTTATGCTTTTTTGATGATCTTCACCAGAACCCTTACAAAAGAAGAAATGCTGGAATTACCCATGGGAGCGAGACTTGTAAGGCTTGTTGAAAAGACGGGATTTAAACTTTGATGGCTGAAGAAAAGAAAAATATAATAGCTGTTATCGGCGGCGGCGCCGGAGGTATGACCGCCGCAATTTTTGCGTCTCTGGACGGACATTCCCGGGTCGTGATCTTTGAAGCGAAAGATGCTCCCGGAAAGAAGATAAAAGGGACGGGAAACGGTAAATGCAATTTTACAAACGACAACATGGATCTTAAGTTTTACCGCGGAGAAGATCCGAAATTTGCAGCTGATGCACTGAAACGTTTTGACAATGAAGCAGCAAAACTCTTCTTTAAAAAGATGGGCATCAGACCCAAGGAAAAGAACGGAGGATACATCTATCCAAATTCCGAAGAGGCATCCTCGGTTTCTGCAGCTTTAAGACTCACGGCGGAAGAACGTGACGTAAAGTTCATATTCGAAAAAGTCCGGGAAGTAAAAAAAGCGGGGAATGGATTTGTTGTAAATGACCGCAGATTTGACAAAGTCATCCTTGCCTGCGGCAGTTTTGCCAATATGAAGGACAGGAATGAATTTAACGGTTATGTTCTTGCCAAGGGACTGGGACATAGGATCACGCCTCTTTATCCCGCATTGTGTCAGATCAGATGTGCGGAAAAGTTTTTTAAGACCATCAACGGTGTAAGAACGGAAGCTTCACTAAAAGTGCTGGAAGACGACCAAGAAATGGCCTTCGAAAAGGGTGAATTACTTTTTACGGATTACGGAGTATCCGGCATACCCGCATTTCAACTCAGCAGATTTTGCGCCGAAGCAAAAGCCAAAGGGAAAAAGGTGACCTTAAAGATCAATTTTTTGCCCGATACAGACATTTCCGAAGTCAAAAGGGAAGTAGATACAAGATTAACAGAGAGAGCCGGAAAAGGGCGAAATATTGAAGAATCAATGTATGGTCTTTTAAACCACAAATTAAATTTCGTTCTTTTAAATCTTTCGGGGATGGATCCCACGGGAAAAATAAGTGGCATTGATGAAAAAAAGAAAGAGAAACTCATTAAAAACCTTACGGATCTCACTCTTGAAGTCACAGGAACCAATGATTTTTCCTTTGCTCAGGTGGTTGCGGGAGGCGTTGACACCCGTGAGATAGATGAAGAGACCATGGGATCTCTCAAATGCCCCGGGCTTTATTTTGCCGGAGAGATCATGGATATAGACGGCACCTGCGGAGGCTATAATCTTCAATGGGCCTGGAGCTCCGGAGCCATAGCGGGGCTTGCCGCAAGCGGCAATGATGTGCCCGAAGATTTTATTACGTTCATTAACGGTAGATTCGAATGATAAGATTACAGATAAAACTCAGATTAAAACAAAAGGCAGAAGAACTTCCTGCACTTATCTCAAAAGAATTAAAAGAAGATGTTGAGGATCTTTCTTTTGAGATCGTTAAAAGATCACTGGATGCAAGAGATAAATCAAACATATTTTGGCTCTACACAGTTGATGTGGATCTGAGATCGGAGAAAAAAGAAGAAAAATGCATCGGCCGTTCAAAAGGAAAGATCACAAAGGTATCAAAAACAGGTTATTCTTTTGAGCCTAAGGGAACGGTAAAGATGGATTTAAGACCTGTGGTGGTGGGCTGTGGTCCCGCAGGACTGTTCGCAGCATATATGCTGGCAAAAAACGGTTACAGACCCATTGTTCTTGAACGGGGCGAAGATGTGGATGCCAGACAGAAAACCGTGGAAAGCTTTTGGGCGGGAAACAGCCTGGATCCCAACAGCAACGTGCAGTTCGGTGAAGGCGGAGCAGGAACTTTTTCCGACGGAAAACTGAATACGGGAGTGAAAGATCCTATGGGACGCATAGGCTTTGTACTTGAAACTTTTGTACAACACGGAGCAGATCCCGAGATAAGATATGTCAATAAACCTCATATAGGTACCGACGAATTAAAAAAAGTGGTTAAGAATATGAGAAACGAGGCAATTGCAAACGGAGCCGAGTTTCGCTTTAATTGCTGTGTTACAGATGTAGAATCCGATAAAGAAGGAGCGCTTTCCGCAGTGGTTGTAAACGGGAATGAAAAGATCCCCTGCAACATCTGTATCCTTGCCATAGGTCACAGTTCCAGAGATACATTTGATGTCCTGTCCAAAAAGAAACTCACCATGACTCCCAAGGCCTTTGCCATAGGTCTTCGAATGGAACATCTTCAGGAAGTTATAGGTTTTTCGCAGTACGGGAACAGTTTTAAAGATCTTCCCGCGGCGGATTACAAGATGACTTATTCCGCCAAGGACGGACGAGGGGTCTATTCCTTCTGCATGTGTCCGGGAGGCTTTGTGGTAAATGCTTCCTCTGAAGAAGGAAAAACTTGTGTCAATGGTATGAGCAATCACGCCAGAAACGAGAAAAATGCCAATTCTGCCATTGTAGTACAGGTTAATCCGGAGGATTTTGCGAGGGAAGGCTTCGAGGGTGTTCTTGCGGGAATGAGATTTCAGCAGAAATGGGAAGAAAATTGTTTTAAAGTGGGAGGAGGAAAGATCCCCGTTCAACGTTTTGAAGATTTTAAAAATGGTAAGGAAACTGTTGAATTCGGCTCTGTGTTGCCAAATTCAAAGGGTCTGTACGTAAAATCCGATCTTTCCCCATGCTTGCCTAAATACGTAAAAGAGGATATAATTGAAGCAGTAATGGGTTTTGACGCAAAACTGAAAGGTTTTGCAGAAGGTGATGCGATCTTGTCGGGAGTGGAAACCAGAACTTCTTCACCTGTACGGATAGAAAGAAACGATAACGGAGAATCCGACATTCCCGGACTTTATCCCTGCGGGGAAGGGGCCGGATATGCGGGAGGCATCACCAGCGCAGCCGTTGACGGTATTAAGATCTTCGAAATGATAGCCACAAAATACGAGAGGCCTACAAATGACTGAAAGAGAACGATTAAAAACCAGACAGAGGATAGTGATAAAGGTGGGAAGTTCCACCATCACATATGCCGAGACGGGTACCATCAATTATTCCAAGCTTGAAAAACTTGTGAGGATAATCGCAGATATACACAATATGGGCAAGGAAGTTGTCCTGGTGAGTTCCGGAGCCATTGCAGTGGGCAGACATGCCATAGGCCTCAACGAAAAGCCCAAAACCCTTGCCTGCAAGCAGGCTTGCGCAGCCATCGGTCAGGCAGCTCTCATGACGGTGTACAAGAAGCTTTTTTCGGAGTACAATCAGACTTGTGCCCAGATCCTTCTTACAAAATATACATTTATGCAGGATGAATCGTACAACAACGCCTGCAACACGTTAAACGAACTTCTTTCCATGGGAGTCATTCCCATAGTTAACGAAAATGATACGGTCTCCACGGCGGAGATCGAGATCGGAGACAACGATTCGCTTTCTGCCTATGTTTCGTCCATGATAAAAGGCGATCTTCTCATCATTCTTTCGGACATAGACGGACTCTATACCGACAATCCCAGGATCAATAAGGATGCGGTGTTTATACCCGTAGTGAAGGAAGTTAGTAAGGAAGTGTTTGAAATGGCCAAAGGCGCCGGAAGCGACGTGGGCACCGGAGGCATGAGCACGAAGATACATGCTGCGGAAATGGCCACCAGATCCGGAGCGGACATGGTCATCATAAACGGCGATGACATGGAGAACATCAGAGCAGTAATGAACGGAGAAGAAAAAGGAACTCTGTTTGTGGCAAATAAAGACGAAAAATATGATTTCAGGCAAACGAAGGGAGGCTTTTAATATGAGTACTTATATCACCGAGATCGGTAAAAGGGCAAAGATCGCATCTGTGGCCGTAAAAAATCTTTCTACAGATGTAAAAAACCGAATTTTAAGGGAATGCTCCGAAACTCTCAAGGAAAACATGGATATGATCCTTGAGGCTAACCGAAAGGATGTAGAAGCTGCAAAAGCAAAGGGCATCAGCGAAGCAATGCTTGACCGCCTTGCATTGAACGAGAAGCGTATACTTGATATGGCTGCGGGTCTCATTACCGTTATGGGTCTTCCGGATCCCGTAGGTGAAGTGGTTTCCATGACATTGCGTCCCAACGGACTGCAGATCGGAAAAAAGAGAGTCCCTCTCGGAGTCATCGCACTGATCTACGAATCCAGACCAAATGTGACCATTGATGCCTTCGGACTTTGCTTTAAAGCCGGAAATGTCAGCATATTACGCGGCGGTTCCGATGCGGTGAATACAAATGCCATACTTTCACAGCTCATGAGAGACATCCTCAATGAGAACGGAACCAATCCCGACGCCTTGATCTTTTTGGAAAAGACTGACAGAGAATACGTCAATGAACTCATGAAACTGAATGATTACGTGGATGTCATCATTCCCAGAGGCGGGGCAAGCCTCATTGACAATGTGGTTCAGAATTCCACGGTTCCCGTTATACAGACGGGCATAGGAAATTGCCACATATACATCGACAAGCTCATTGATGACGAGATGGCTCTCAACATCATTGAAAATGCCAAGACCCAGAGATACGGAGTCTGCAATGCCTGCGAATCCCTCGTGATCCATGAGGAGTCTTCGGAACGTATCATTCCCAAGATCTATGAACTTCTTACGGTGAAGCACGGTGTGGAGATCCGCGGTGATGAAAGAGCAAGGGCCATCTGTCCCGAGATCAAGCCCGCCACGGATGAGGACTACTATGAAGAATATCTGGATAAGATCGTTTCCATGAAGGTGGTGGATCATACACCCGAAGCCATTGACTGGATCAACGAACATTCATCGGGACATTCGGAAGCCATTGTGACAAAGAATTACAACCACGCCATGAGATTCCTGAACGAGATCGACTCGGCTGCGGTTTATGTCAATGCATCCACAAGGTTTACGGACGGTGCGGAGTTCGGATATGGAGCGGAGATAGGCATTTCCACACAGAAGCTTCATGCCAGAGGACCTTTGGGACTTCATGAACTTACCACTATCAAATATATTATTTTTGGAACAGGTCAGATCAGAGAATAATGGAATTTATACCTAATACGGAACCGGAAAGACAATACTGGTTCATGGACAGGCTCAGGAGCATGATCGCTGAAGAAGCACAAAGAGCCGGGAGAGATTTAACTTACTGCATCCGGACTTTCGGGTGTCAGATGAATGCGAAGGATTCAGAGAAACTTGCGGGGGTCCTTGAAAACATAGGCTACAAGGAAGCGGATTCGGAAAATGCGGATTTTGTCATCTACAATACGTGTACGGTGAGAGAAAACGCCAACACCAGGGTTTATGGCAGGATAGGCTATCTCGGTACCCTGAAAGCTAAGAATCCTTTCATGAAGATAGCGCTTTGCGGCTGCATGATGCAGGAAGCTCATGAAGTTGAAAAGGTAAAGAAAAGCTATCGATTCGTGGATATAGTTTTTGGAACCCACAATATTTTCAAACTTGCGGAACTCATATACGAAAAAATGAACTCCGAAAACAAACAGCTCATAGATATCTGGGAAGGAACTTCAGAGATCGTCGAGGATCTGCCCAGTTCCAGGAAGTTTGATTTTAAAGCGGGGATCAACATCACATACGGTTGTGATAATTTTTGCACATATTGCATCGTTCCCTACGTAAGAGGAAGGGAAAGAAGCAGGAAACCCGAAGATATCGTTAAAGAAGCAAAGGAACTGGCTGCTAAAGGAGTGATAGAAGTCATGCTCCTGGGCCAGAACGTGAATTCTTACGGTAAAGGTCTGGAAGAGCACTGCAGTTTTGCGGAACTTCTTAAAAAGGTCTGTGAAGTGGAGGGGATTAAGCGTGTGAGATTTATGACTCCCCATCCCAAGGATTTCTCGGACGAAGTTATAGAAGTTATGAAAAATGAGCCGAAGATCTGTGCCCATGTGCATCTTCCCGTCCAATCCGGAAGCAGTGCGATCCTTAAAAGGATGAATCGTCATTACGCGAAAGAACAGTATCTTACTCTTGTAGAAAAAATTAAAAGAGAGCTTCCCGGCGTGGCTCTTACCACGGATATCATCGTGGGCTTCCCGGGAGAAACGGAAGAAGATTTTCTGGATACGGTGGATGTGGTGAGAAAATGCGGTTTTGATTCGGCTTTTACTTTCATTTACTCCAAGAGAACGGGAACTCCCGCAGCAAGCTATCCGGACGAAGTGCCGGAAGATGTGGTAAAAGACAGGTTTGAACGCCTCCTTGCAGTATGCAGGGAAGAGTCGGAAAAGGCTGCCGAGCGTCTTACGGGAAAAACAGCGGAGGTCCTGGTGGAAGGCCTTGACGAAGGTAAGTCCGGAATGCTTACGGGAAGGCTTTCAAACAACCTTCTTGTTCATTTTGAAGGCTGCGAAAACCTCATCGGAAAGATCCTCAAAGTGAAACTGGACGAATGCAAAGGATTTTACTATTTGGGAAGTTTATTGTCTGAATAATTTATGGAATGCACAAAATTTTAAACTTTGTGCATTCCTTTTTTTCTTAAGCCTTGACAGTTCTTTAAAAATCTATATAATTAAATCTGTGTGCAAATTTAGCATTTGCATACATAATTTCATAGGAGGTGTTCCGCATATGTTATATTTCATTGTCGGAGCCGCATCCTTTGTAATTGCCTTTGCTGTTGCTGCAATCATATTCTGGAATGCAGGTATTACAGACCACAAGAAGAAATATGAGAGTAAAGTCGGATCTGCGGAAGAAAGATCAAAGCAGATCATCGAAGAAGCATTAAAAACAGCAGAGCAGAAAAAGCGCGAAGCGATCCTGGAAGCTAAAGACGAGATCGCAAAGAGCAAAGAAAAAGCCAGAGACGAACTTGATAAAGAACGCAAGGAACGTTTGGGTGAATGTGCTCGCGCCGAAAGACGTGTAATTTCAAAGGAAGAGGCAGTAGACAAAAAAGCGGAAGCATTGGAGAAACGTGATCAGAGGATGGCTCAGAAAGAGGCTGAACTTGACAAATTGCGTGCTGAGGTCGCAGCATCGCACGAAGAGCAGCTGAAGGAGCTTGAAAGGATCTCGGGTCTGACCTCCGAACAAGCTAAGGAATATCTGTTAAAGTCGGTGGAAGAAGACGTTAAGCATGAAACTGCCGTAATGATCAAAGACCTTGAAACTCAGGCGAAGGATGAGTCCGAGAAAAAGGCCAGAGATATTATTGTTACCGCTATTCAGCGCTGCGCGGCGGATCATGTTGCCGAATCCACTATTTCGGTAGTACAGCTTCCCAATGACGAAATGAAGGGAAGGATCATCGGACGAGAAGGACGTAATATACGTACTCTCGAGACAATGACGGGAGTTGAACTCATTATTGACGATACACCCGAGGCCGTTGTCCTTTCGGGATTCGATCCCATCCGTCGTGAAGTTGCTCGTATTGCCCTTGAAAGATTGATTGCTGACGGGCGTATCCATCCCGCAAGAATTGAGGAGATGGTAGAGAAGGCCCAAAAAGAAGTTGAAACCATGATAAGGGAAGAAGGCGAAAATGCCGCTCTGGAGTGCGGTGTTCACGGACTTCATCCCGAACTCATCAAGCTTCTCGGAAGAATGAAATTCCGTACAAGTTACGGACAGAATGCATTAAAGCATTCCATCGAGGTTGCAAATCTTTCCGGACTTTTGGCATCGGAAGTGGGTGTTGACGTTAAGACGGCTAAACGTGCCGGTCTTTTACATGACATCGGTAAATCCGTTGACCATGAGCAGGAGGGAACTCATGTACAGCTCGGTGCCGATCTTTGCAGAAAGTACAAGGAAAATGCCACCATCGTCAATGCTGTCGAAGCACATCATGGCGACACGGAGCCTCAGAGCCTTGTGGCATGGATCGTTCAGGCTGCGGATACAATTTCCGCCGCAAGACCGGGAGCCAGAAGAGAAACATTGGAGACATATACTCAGCGTCTCAGACAATTGGAAGATATTTCTAACAGTTTCAAAGGAGTTGACAAGTCCTTCGCCATTCAGGCGGGCAGAGAAGTACGTGTTATGGTCATCCCTGAACAGATCAATGATGACGAAATGGTTCTTCTTGCAAGGGATTTGTCGAAGAAGATTGAAGCTGAGCTTGAATATCCGGGTCAGATCAAGATCAATGTTATTCGCGAATCTCGAGCTATCGAGTATGCAAAATAATGAATCATTAAAAGACAACGGTTTTGCCGTTGTCTTTTTCATTTGTGTCTTTCATAATCATTATTTATAAGAAATATAATGATTTCTCAAAAATATGAAAAAGCCTTGCTTTTTTCGGTGAAATAGTCTATATTATGTCGAGTGTTTTATTGTATACAATTATTCAGAAAAACATCAAGGAGAAAAAACATGTCACTTGAATTATCCAGAAAAGCTATGGACGTTAAGCCTTCATCGACTCTTGCCATTACAGCAAAAGCAAAGAAGATGAAAGCGGAAGGTAAAGACGTGGTGGGGTTCGGAGCAGGAGAACCTGATTTTGCAACTCCCGAGAACATTTGCAATGCAGCAAAGCGTGCCATCGACGAAGGCTGCACCAAATATACTCCCGCAGCAGGTACCATCGAGCTCAGAAAAGCTATTTCAAAGAAATTCAAGGATTTTAACAAATTGGATTACGACATCGATCAGATAGTCGTAAGCAACGGCGGAAAACATTCACTTACCAATATTTTTGAAGCCTTGATAAATCCCGGCGACGAAGTGATCATACCTGCACCTTTTTGGCTCAGTTATCCCGAGATGGTGAAACTTTGCGGAGGTGTTCCGGTGTTTGTGGATTGTCCCGCAAGTGCAGATTACAAGATCACTGCAGAGCAGCTGGACAAAGCGATTACGGAAAAGACAAAGGCGCTTGTCCTTAATTCTCCCAACAATCCCACAGGCATGATCTACACAAGAGAAGAACTGGAAAAGATCGCCGATGTGGCTGTTAAAAGAGACATATATGTTGTTGCGGACGAGATGTACGAGTATCTTGTTTACGATGACAATGAGTTCGTCTCCATTGCTTCACTGAACGAGGAGATCTATAAGAGGACCATCACCTGCTCGGGACTTTCAAAAAGTTATTCCATGACAGGATGGAGGATCGGATATGCGGGAGCTTCCAAGGAGATAGCAAAGCTCATGAGTTCAATCCAGAGCCATCAGGCTTCCAATCCCAACTCCATTGCTCAGGCTGCGGCCGTAGAAGCTCTCAACGGACCTCAGGATGCGCCCGAGGTCATGAGAAAAGAGTTTGATAAGAGAAGAAAGTATATGTATGAACGCATATCAAAGATGCCTTATGTTTCAACCATCAAACCTCAGGGCGCCTTCTATGTGTTCATTGATTTCAGCAAGGTGTTTGACAAGTGCTACAGCGGTGAGAAGATCGGAGACATCGCAAATGTTGCAAGGATCCTCATCGATGACTATCAGACAGCGGTGATCCCCTGTGCGGACTTCGGGGCTCCCGGAAACATCAGACTTTCCTATGCCATTTCCATGGAAGACATCACCAAGGGTCTTGATCGTATAGAAGAGTTCTTAAATAAGATTAAATAAATTGAAAAAGAGCCAAAAATGCGATAAAATGTATGTTGGCTCTTTTTTATTATATTCACAAGGCAAAATAAAAGTATGGGAGAAAGATTATGATCGGATTTATCGGAACGGGTAAAATGGGAAGCGCTTTGATCAGCGGAGCTATCAAAGTTTTCGGACAGGAATACACTGTATTCTACGATCCTTCTGAGAACACACAGAAGGCCGTCACGGAACAATATGGCATCACCGCATGTCACAACAACAGGGATCTTGTGAGAAGATGTGACATCATTGTTCTTGCCGTAAAGCCCCAGATCCTCTTCAAGGTTTTGGAAGAGATCAAACTCGCTTTTGACGATGAGCCCAGAACAGTGATCTCCATAGCTCCCGGCATTACTACAGCCCAGATCTCTTCGGCGCTGGATCATAAGGCTCAGGTGGTAAGGGTCATGCCCAACACCCCTGCCATGGTGGGAGAAGGCATGTGCGCCATTTCCTTCGCAGAAGGCTTTAAAGGCGATGCCGACAGTACCATGAAGCTTTTTAATGCTGTGGGACGTACTGTGATCCTTCACGAAAATCTTATGAACGCTTCGGTGGTGGCCAACGGAAGTTCCCCTGCCTTTGTATTCATATTCATTGAAGCCCTTGCCGACGGAGCGGTAAAATACGGCATCCCCAGAGACAAGGCCTATGAAATGGCTGCACAGACTGTGCTTGGATCCGCAAAACTCATGCTGGAAACTGGAAAGACTCCCGCAGAACTTAAGGATGCGGTATGCTCGCCCGGAGGAACCACCATCTGCGGAACGGCAGTTCTCGAAGAAAACAATTTCAGAGGTGCTGTCATAAAGGCTTGTGACGCAGTTTTCGAAAAGACCCAAAATATGGAAAAATAGAGGAAAACAACATGTTTAAACCTGAATGTATCGAAAATCGGGAAGTTCATAAGGGACGGATCCTTACTTTTTACAAGAAGACCATGAAGTTTGAAAACGGCGACACCGCCGAATGGGATTTCATCCATCACAACGGAGCTGCCGCTGTGGTGGCAGTGGATGAAGACGGTAAGCTCTTTATGGTAAAGCAATACAGACCCGGTTGTGACAGGTTCACACTGGAGATCCCCGCAGGCTGCCTAAATCCCGGAGAAGACAGAAAAACAGCGGCTGTCAGGGAATTGGAAGAAGAAACGGGATACAGATGTGCCAAAGCGGAACTTTTAAACAAATATTATCCCGCATCTGCTTACGATGATGAATATATCGAGATCTATCTGGCTACAGGACTTACAAAAACTGCACAGAATCTGGATCCCGATGAGGATGTGGAAGTTATAAAAATGGATGTGGAAGAACTTGTAAGCAAGATCCTTTCCTGCGAGATCTCCGACGGAAAGACCATTGCAGGTGTTCTTACTTACTACACAAGAATAAAAAGATGAGAAGAAGGCGAGGTAGAGATTATGAGAATGTATGATCTTATCACCAAAAAGAAACATGGAGAGGAACTGACCCAACAGGAAATAGATTACATCGTTCAGGGCTTTACAAAAGGAGAGATCCCTGACTATCAGATGGCTGCATTTTTAATGGCCGTTTATTTTAAAGGGATGAACATCAGAGAGACCATCGATCTGACCCAGTCCATGATCGACTCCGGAGACAGACTTGATCTCTCCGCAATAAAAGGTCTGAAAGCGGACAAACATTCCACCGGCGGTGTAGGAGACAAGACAACCCTTATAGTGGGACCCATGGTGGCTTGTCTCGGAGTTCCGGTTGCCAAGATGAGCGGACGCGGTCTTGGACATACAGGCGGAACCATAGACAAACTTGAAAGTTTTAAAGGCTTTTCCGTTTCACTTTCTGATGAGGAATTCATCGATAATGTTAACAGGATCGGCATTGCAGTCATCGGACAGACCGCAGATCTTTGTCCCGCGGACAAGAAGATGTATGCTTTAAGGGATGTTACAGCAACAGTGGACAATAAATCCCTTATCGCCTCCAGCATCATGTCCAAAAAGATCGCTGCGGGAAGTGATGTTATCGTTCTCGATGTTAAAGTCGGAAGCGGAGCTTTCATGAAGACTCTTGAAGACGCTAAAGATCTTGCGGAGATCATGGTAAAGATCGGAACAGGCTGCGGAAGAAAAACCTATGCCGTGCTTTCCGACATGTCACAGCCTTTGGGCACATGCGTAGGAAATTCCCTTGAGGCCTATGAAGCCATTGAAGCTCTTAAAGGCAATGGTCCTCAGGATCTTATGGATGCCTGCTACACCCTTGCTTCTTATATGCTCATCGGTGTGGGAAAGGCAAAGGACGCGAATGAAGCTCGCCACATGCTTGAAGAGACCGTAAGATCGGGAGCTGCACTTGCTAAACTGGAACAATTTGTTTCTGCTCAGGGCGGAGACATCAGCTGTATCGAAAATGTGGACAAATTCCAGAGGACAGAGTTCAAGGAAGACATCATCGCCACCGAAGACGGATATGTATCCGAGATCCTTACGGATGAGATAGGTATGACAAGCCTTATCCTTGGCGGAGGAAGAGAGACCAAGGAATCTGTCATCGACCTTTCCGTGGGTCTTAAGATCAGAAAGAAGATCGGCGACTTTGTTTCCAAGGGTGAGCCTTTCGTAACCCTGTATGCAAATGATATCGAAAAACTCAGAGCTGCTTCCGCAAGAGTCAGAGGTGCATACAAGTTTTCGGATCAGAAAGTGGAGCCTTCCAAGCACGTGCTTGGGATCGTTACGGCAGACGAGATAAAGATGTTCTGATATATGTAAAAATATAAAGCCTCACTCAAGAGGCTTTTTTGATTTAAGGCTTGAAAAACAGCAGTTTTGACCGCGGACAACTTGCTTTTTATAGAATAAACTGTTGTCATTGGGAAGATTTTGAGTTATTATGTATTCTCGTTTAAGTATTAAATTTTTCTAAGGAAAACCGGAATGAAAAAAGCAACGGATAAACCGGAGAACGGCATTTTTAAAAAGACAAAAAATATCATACTTCTGCCTAAAAAATGTACGATGGGCATAGACATCGGTTCCGAAAGTTTAAGGCTTGCGGTTGTAAAAGGTGACAGCATTGTTTCGGCGGTCACTGCAGACCTGCCGGACGGTGTTGTTGTAAATGGGGTTATCAAAGCTCAGGACATTTTGGGCAAATGTCTGAAGAACGCTGTTAAACAGCTTAAGATTTCAGCCAAACATGTTACATTGTGTCTTTCGGGAAACAACGTCATAATGAGAGAGATCGTTATTCCCGAAATGAAAGAAGATAAGATCATAGAAGGCATTAGATTTGAGATGCCCGATGTTTTTAATCCTGCAGCCGAAGAATATTCGGTGGATTACAGGATTCTTTCCGATGTCTATGACAGACAGTCCGGAGAGCGTTTAATGAGGATGCTGGTGGTCTGTGTTCCCATGAACATTGTATCCGATTATATGAAGGTTTGTACAAGAGCCGGCATAAAAGTGGACAGGATCGATGTTTTGCCTAATGCTCATACAAAGCTGATCCGTAAGATCATCGACGATCAAAGAAAGAATCTTGTTGTTGACACACCTTCCGTCAAGGATGACAAAGAGGACATTGAGTTCCTGAGCAGGACTGCGGAAAAGAAGATCGACAGGAAAAAGAAAAACACTGTCGCACCTGAGAAAGAACTTTCGGAAAAGGAAAGAACCTTAAGAAAAGTGATCGAAAAGACAAGGAGATCTGCAGACCTTCAAAGAGAAGCCAGAAATGAGGGCAAGGAGATATCCTGGTACTTTGGGCGCAGGCTTAACGATCTGGATCAGGATCTTTACACTCCCGTGGAGGAAGAGCCTGCAGATGAAGGATCGGAAGAAGTTCTTGGAGAAATACCCGTAGATACTTTTGATTCCAAACTTGAGAATTTCATAGCGGCTACGGAAAAGGACATCAGAGAAGATCTTGAGGTCAACAGAGTCATAGAAGATATTGAACAGGAAAGGATTTCTTTAAAAATTCCTGTCGAAAAGCCTGTTTCTCATGATGATTTTGAATTCATAGAGCCCAAGCAAAACGAATTCAGACTTGAACGTAATGAGCGCTTGGATCACAATGATATAAGAGATGCTCTGGATTATGTTCTTCCTGTTACGGAAAGACATGTGGAGCTTAAGCCTGTCAACAAACCTGTTTTCGATTTCGGCGATGAAGAAAAGAACAGGGTTGCTGCAAGCCCTGCAAAACGCGATGAAGATATCATGGATTCCTTCAATTTTACTCTGAACGGCGGTCCTGTAGTGGAACCTGAGGGACCGGCAGAGGTTGAAGCACCCGAACCTGAAGAAAATCATGAAATCGCAGGATTGGCATTTACGTTTGAAATGCCTGAAACAGCCGAAAAAGTCGATGTTTCGGAAGAAGTGAAGATCCCGGAGGAAAAGGAAGAAGAAACCGAAAAGGACCACGGATCTGATGACGGAACCGTAAACGAAGCAGTCATCGAATCCATTCTTGAAGCTGCCGCTGCGGCAAATGTGAACATGGGAAGTGATGAAACCGTATCTGAGAGCGATTCTGCGGAAGTCAGGGACGTTTCATTTGCTGATTTCGGGTTTGCCGACGGAAGGAGAATGAACGGAGACGGAAATATTCTTGACAATGTATGTCTTATAGATATGGACGGCCGTTTTGCCAATGTCACTTTCATCAGAAAAGAACAGTTCGCCATGTATGCTTCAGTGGAGTACTCCGATAAGGAATATGACAGCATAGCGGCTGAACTGGATCGTTATAAGGAAGAAGTGGATCCTTACGGTGTTGACTGTGTGATCATTGCAGGATCCTTCGGACGTATCGCCACCGTAAAGAAATTCTTTTCCGAGAGATCGGGAGTTCCTGTTTATATGCTTTCGGAGGTCACCGATCTCAAAGCGGATCCCGGATTCATGAAG
Source organism: Lachnospiraceae bacterium (assembly GCA_024698485.1). Lineage (GTDB taxonomy): Bacteria > Bacillota > Clostridia > Lachnospirales > Lachnospiraceae > RGIG3528. Next base: position 26,179 of record JAILRC010000019.1, read on the forward strand.
CGTCATAAGGGCGAGCGATTGAATTTCGAGGAATACATCGGAGCTTTTTCCATCACTTTAAAGGAGGAATGGGTATAATGCTTTATAATGATATAAATCTCATCCCTTCGCCTAAGTCCGAGACGGTTCCGGCCAAAACTCTGATATCCATGCTGATATTGGTCATTGCTTTAAGCTTTGTGAGCTTTTTCTTTGTTTACGTGCCTATTACGGAAAAATGGGCAAGAGAAGACAGGATTGCCGAACTGGACACTCAGATCGAGAGGTTCGGGGATCTTTCTGCAAACTATAACGAGGCTGAAAAAGCATATGCCGAGATCTCTGCCGAAAGCGAGGAACTTAAAAACGCCTATACATGCAGTTTTAAAACAACGGAAGCCTTAAGGCTGTTCATGCTTTATTGTCCCGAAGCAGTGGACGTAAAGACTTACGATCTCAAAGGTGAAGATCTTGTGGTGGGCTGCTACACGAAAAAATACGATGCGATCGCCGATTCCATTAACAATCTGAGAAAGATCGACCGTTTCGAGAAAGTCAGCTGTCAGAACATAGATCAGACCGACAAAGCAGGTTATGATTTTACTCTTACACTCAAGGTAAGGAAGCAGTAATGAAAAAGATATTGTTCATTTTAAATATTGTGGTCTCATTGGCTGTGATCGGAGTGGGCGGATATTTCTTCGAAACGAAGTTTTACGGTCCCCTGAGAGAAGAACTGGATCAATTGGCCGCAGAAGAAGAAAATAAAGAAAAAATCCTGGATGAACTTCTGGCGAAGAACGAAAACTACGGCGCGACTCTGGGAAAACTCGAAAAAGCAAGAGAGGACTATTATACCTACGGAAGTTTTTTCAGAGAAGACTGGGATGATGCAAAAATGCTCGCCTATCTTGACGATACCATCGGAGATAACTTCGAAAAGAAGGGATTCTTGTATAAAGGTCTTGAGGCCAGGGGGGCATATTCCGTTGCTTCCTTTGATGTAAAGATCAAAGGACCTGTGGGAGATTTCTCCGATCTTCTTGTGAAACTGGAGAATGACGGGTACTATACCGAGATCACTGATGTGAATGTAAGTGAGTATTCTTATGACAACAACGTTTCGGACGAGAGTTTCACCATAGTTTTCTATGTTCTTACGGAAAAGGGACAATGAGATACGTTTATATAATCTGCATATGTATTCTTTTAATAATCTTATATGTGATCTATGAGTATTTTCAGCTTGAATGCAGGAAGTTCGTGCACTATGACCTTGATCGCGGACTTGGGATCAAGGCTGTGGTGATCACGGACCTCCATAACAAGCTGCTGTCTGCAAAAGATCTGGAGAAAATACGCAGAGAACAGCCTGATTGCATATTGTTTGCGGGAGATCTTCTGGTGTGGGACGAGCCGGACATTTCCAAGGCTTTAACATCGGTTAAGGCGCTGGCTGAGATCGCAGACGTCTATTTCTCTTACGGTAATCATGAACTTCGTTTCAAAGATGAACATAAAGAAGAGTGGGAAGAACTTTTGAAGAAGCTTCCTTCGAATTTTTATGCCCTGGACAACGATCACAGATCCTTAAATGACAAAGTTGAAGTTTACGGCATCTCATTAAAAAGAGAAAATTACAAAAAGGGCAGAGTCTTTGACATGGGAGATGAAAATGCGGATGTTTTTAAAAATATGCCCGAAGGCAGATTCAACATTCTCCTGGCTCACAATCCGGATCTTACGGAGTACTATGACAGGGTCATGCATGCCGATCTCACGGTTTCCGGACATCTTCACGGGGGAGTTGTTAGGCTTCCTCTGTTTGGAGGACTTGTTTTCTCCACATATGGCATAAAGCACAGAGACAGGGGGCTTTATGAGGGCCGTCATGTGGTTTCCTCCGGAGCGGGAGAACATCTTTTTCCCTCGAGGATCTTTAACAGGTGTGAAATTGTCATAATACAGCTGTGAAAACTTTTATAAATTTTGTCTAAAGTTTATTTGGCATTATTCTTCTTTTTTTTCTTCTTTTATGCTATAATAATTCAGTTAAAATTTTCGTTTAAGAGGATCCTATGTCAATCCCTGTAAAACTTGATGCATTTGAAGGCCCTTTGGACCTGCTTTTGCATTTGATAGATATTAATAAGATAAACATTTACGATATTCCCATAGCGTTGATCACGGATCAGTATCTTGAGGCTATCAAAGGGATCGAGAGTAAAGATCTTGATTCCATGAGCGAATTTCTTTTGATGGCCAGCACTTTGCTGCGTATCAAATCAAAGATGCTCCTGCCTGCGGAAGTGGATGAAGAGACCGGTGAGGAGATCGATCCCAGAGCAGAACTGGTTGAAAGACTGCTGGAATACAAGATGTATAAATATACGTCTCTGGAGCTTAAGGACATGGCCGTAGACGCAGACAGGGTCTTTTTTAAGAAGAGCAATCTGCCACCGGAGATACTTAACTATCATGAAGTGGTTCCGGTGAACGAACTGCTGAATGACATCACATTGGAAAAACTCAACAATATCTTCGACAGCGTCATGAAACGCCGTGAAGACAAGATCGATCCTGTCCGTTCCAAATTCGGAAAGATCGAGAAGGAAGAGGTGAGTCTCACCAAAAAGATGTATTGGGTTCAGGAATACGGTCTTTTGAACAGACATTTTTCCTTCAGAAAACTTTTGGAAAAGGGAAATGACAAGATGGACATCATCGTTACTTTCCTTTGCGTTCTGGAACTTATGAAAATGGGAAGAATGAATGTGGTCCAGCAGGACATATTTGAAGATATCGAAATAGAATATACGGCGGAGGATATCGTGGACTTCGACGAAAACGAAGGATTCAGGTTATAACGGATCGAAGAGGAACAAATGGAAATAAAAGAACTTGAAGCTAAAATAGAAGCAATACTTTTTACCATGGGGGAAGCGGTGGAAGTGGACAGGATCGCCGTTGCTCTTGAACAGGATGTCACAATTGTGAGAAACATCTTAAGAAATATGATGATCGAATACAAAGAAAGCAGTCGCGGTATCCAGATCATAGAGCTTAACGATTCTTTTCAGCTTTGCACCAAACCCGACATGTACGAGAGCATCATCAAAGTGGCTCATGCGCCAAGAAAACATGTGCTGACGGATGCTCTTCTGGAAACTCTTTCCATAATCGCCTACAAACAGCCCATCACCAGAAACGAGATCGCTGCCATCAGAGGAGTGAATTGCGATCATGCCGTAAGCAAACTGGTGGAGTACAATCTTGTCTGTGAACTTGGAAGGATCGAGGCTCCCGGACGTCCAATAGCCTTCGGCACCACCGAGGAATTCTTGAGGAATTTCGGGCTTTCATCACTTTCCGATCTACCCATCGTTAATCCAGAAAAACTTGAAGACTTCAAGATAGAAGTTCAGGAGGAACTGCAGCTTTCCTTTGATTTTGAAACCTGATGCCTGTTATTTTTGAAAGTGTGACAAATACAATTGAGCAGGGGCTAATATGATCCATTTAACGAAACAAAAAATCAGAAATCTTGCACCGGATGAAGGCACATATTTAAGGGGCGTTACTTATTACAAAAACGGCCACATCCAGAATGCTTCTTATTCAAAGCAGAACAAAAAGTATAAATTTATCATCAAGGGGAGCAGCAGTTACACAGTTCTTATAAATGAGCTTGAAGACGGCATGTTCGACTATTCCTGTTCATGCCCCGGAAGCATATTGGGACACGGCGCATGCAAACATGTAATATGTGCTCTGTGCATGCTCTATAAGCATCAGGAGAAAGCAGAGGGAAATCTTCCCAAAACTCCTGAAGAAAAAAGGATTTACAACGTTCTTGATTATTTTGACAATATGAATTCCCTGTCAAAAACGGGAGATGTTTTCCACATTGAACCTGTCATATGTCTCGGCAGCATGCTGAAAAACACCTCCGGTAAGGCGGCGATCTCCATTAAAGTCGGCAGTAATCGTCTTTACAAGGTGCAGAATCTAAAAAAATTCCTTGAATCTTTTGTACGCCAGGAACCTATTGTTCTTGGCAAGGATTTTCATTTCATTTACAATGAGAGTGCTTTTGACAGGGATTCAAAGGCTTTCCTTGATTTCCTTCTGGGAATATATGATGTGTCCGAACTTACGGCAGGCAAAGAAGGAACCGAACTTTTTATGAAATCACAGATGGTGATCTCCAAGTTCCTTTTTATCAAACTCCTGAAACAGGTGGGAAACCTGTCATGTTCATTGGAACTCTACGGAAATCAGTACTTTGATGTTCATGTGATCCCTTCAAATCCCAACATTGAATTTGAACTCATCAACACCGAGGATCAGATCATCTTTGATTACAAGGACAAAGAGCCTGTGATCCCCATTACGGAAAATGGTGAAGTCCTTTACAGGGATGGTTTCCTTTATACTCCCGACAAGGTTTTCCTGCACAATTTCCTTCCTTTCTTCAACAATCTGGGAGGAGACCGCACACCCCTTGTTTTTGAAGGGAAATACAAACAGCGTTTTCTTGAATTTGTTCTTCCCAAACTCCATGACACCATGGAATTCGAGATCCCCGAAGAACTTTCGGACAAATACATCACTCCGGATTTCAAGGCAGAGATCTATTTTGACAGATACAACAGTTACATCAAAGCAGAAGTCATTTACATCTACGGCGATTACAGGTTCAATTCTTTTGAAACTCCAAAGAGTGAACCTTACATCATCCTTCGCAACAAGACGGAAGAGAAAAATATATGCAATATCCTTGAGAGCAACGGCTTTGAGGCATATTCCGGCTTTTACCTTTTAAAAGCGGACACCGGCATATATGACTTCATTACAAACGGAGTTGAGAGTTTAAAAGAACACGCGGATCTTTTCTATTCCGAAGATTTTAAGAAACTCAAATCCTCAAGGACACGCAAATTCTCCATAGGTCTCAATGTTTCGGGCGAAAGCGATCTTCTGGAACTCAATCTTACCTACGGTGATGTTACCAAGGAAGAACTCAAATCCCTTTTCAGGGCCTACAGATTGAAAAAGAAATTCTTCAGGCTTTCCGACGGGTCCTTCATCGACCTGGAATCCGACGAACTCAATGAGCTCAACGGCATTTTGGATGATCTGAACATTTCAGCGAAGGAGATTGAAAAGAAGGATGTCCTTCAGGTATCCAAAGGACTTGCTCTTTTTGCGGACAGGATCTTCGACGAGGGAAGATTTACCGTAACAAAGAACGAAGAGTTCAGAAACCTTGTGGACAATGTACTGAATTCCTCCAACAAGGATTACGAAGTTCCTGAGGAGATCAATGCAAAGCTTCGTCCTTATCAGATCGTGGGCTACAAATGGCTGATGAATCTGGCGGCCAACGGATTGGGTGGCATATTGGCAGACGACATGGGTCTCGGTAAAACATTACAGGCCATAGTTTACATCACCCAAATGAAGAAGATGAACCCCGGTTCCCAGTTCCTTATTGTTTGTCCCACATCGGTGGTATACAACTGGTTAGATGAGTTTGAAACTTTTTCTCCGACACTTAAATGCCGCATCATAGAAGGTGCACCCCAGGACAGGGAAGAAGCGATCAAAACCGGCGACGGATATGACGTCCTGATCACTTCCTATCCTTTGATAAGAAGAGACATCAGTGCATATGATGATAAAAAATTCAATACGATCTTCCTGGATGAAGCACAATTCATCAAGAATGCGGCTTCGGTAAATGCAAAATCCGTAAAGAGCCTTCAGGCTGAACACAGATTTGCCCTCACGGGTACCCCTATTGAGAATTCTCTTTCGGAGCTGTGGTCCATCTTTGATTACATTATGCCTTTCTATCTGCTTTCTTATACTAAGTTCATTACAAAGTATGAGAAGCCTGTTTCGAAGGGCGACGAAAATGTAAAAGCAGTCCTCAACAAACGTATCCTTCCTTTTGTTATGCGCCGTATGAAGAAAGATGTTCTTACGGAACTGCCTGACAAGATCGAAGAAAAGATGATTGCCGAACTTAACTTCGAGCAGAAGAACCTTTATCTTTCTTATCTAGAAAGTGTCAAGGGCGACCTGCGTCAGGAACTTTTGAACGAAGGCATCAATGCCAGCCGTTTCCAGATCCTGGCAGCTCTTACCCGACTTCGTCAGATCTGCTGTCATCCTTCAACATTCCTTGAAAATTATGAAGGAGGAAGCGGAAAACTGGATCTGTTTAAGGAAGTTGTTCCCAATCTCATAGAAAACGGTCACAGGATCCTTGTATTTTCTCAGTTTACAAGCATGTTGGAAATCATACGGAAGTCTTTGGATGAAATGGGTTATTCCTATTTTTATCTTGACGGCGGCACAAAGAAGAGTGAAAGGGTTGATTACGTAAAAGCCTTCAACGCAGGCGAACGCCAATTGTTCCTGATCTCTTTAAAAGCCGGCGGAACAGGACTCAATCTTACGGGAGCAGATACAGTCATCCATTTCGATCCCTGGTGGAATCCGGCGGTGGAAGATCAGGCCACGGACCGTGCCCACAGGATCGGACAGAAGAGCGTTGTTGAAGTTATAAAACTCATCACAAAAGGAACCATTGAGGAGAAGATCTACAAACTTCAGAACAAGAAGAAGGAGCTCTCCGAATCCATAATCTCCACCAAGGAAGTATTTATCAATTCCCTTACAAAAGAGGAGATCATGGAGCTGTTCTCACTGGACTGATGTACAGGCAGCGAGGTTGAAAGGGGTAAGGCGATTTGGTTGAACGATTAGATATGCATTCCGTTATCGAGATGAACGATCATCTGATCTTAAGTCTTGCGATGCTTGTGGAGAGCAGAGACAATTCCACCGGAGAACATGTACTGAGGACAAAGGAAGGGGTCAGGATACTTACGGAGGAGATCCTTAAGGAAGGAAAGATCCCTGTTACAAAAGAGTTCTGTAGATGTCTTGTAAAGGCTGCACCCTTGCACGACCTCGGAAAGATCTCCATCGACGATGCGATCCTTCGTAAGCCCTGCGGACTTACTGAAAAGGAGTTTGAGATCATCAAGACGCATCCCACCGAAGGCGCAAGAGTTTTACACAAAATCCTTTTGAAGACCGATGATGAAGTGTTTAAGACTGTAGCGGAAAATGTGGCCCACTACCATCATGAACACTGGGACGGATCAGGTTATCCCATAGGACTGAAAGGTGAGGAGATCCCCCTGGAAGCAAGGATCATGGCTATTGCGGATGTTTATGACGCCCTTGTTAACAACAGGTTTTACAAAGGCGCTCTGAATTTCTGCGATGCCAACGACATTATCATAAGAGGCATGGGAACTCATTTCGACCCTTGTTTAAGATCTGCCTACGAAAACGCAAGACCCAGACTTGAAAAGTACTATTCGGAAAGAAAATCTATCGAACAATAAAAAACACACGGCTCAAAGGCCGTGTGTTTTTGCGATTGAATTTATCAGTCGTTATAGATCTTGTTCATGAACTCTTCGGTGAGAATGTCCGCATGTTCTTCGTTGATATCGGGAAAAGCGGTCATGATCTGTTCTTTGATATAATCGTTCTGCTTTAGATATAAAAGTTCAGGAGTAAGAGTTTCGTCGTTTAATGAATCCAGAACATCTTTTGTGATGGTTTCATCAAGATAGGTTCTGATCTTTTCTTCAAAATTTTCTTCTGCTTTGATCTCTTCGGTGAGAGAGGAACCTCTGCGGGTGGAGATCACACCGTAGATCACCAGGATCAGGCCCAGCACCATGAAAATACCAATGGAGAAGGGATTGTTGAAAAGCGTGATGATCTGTAAAAGTATCAATAAACCGAAAACAATGAGTACAACACCGAAACCGATAAAAAGCTGTCCGCTGGCAAGGTAGTCGCTGCTTTTTTCTGAAGCTTTTGTGTATCCCTTTGTATTCCTTGCGGCGCGAAGGGCTTCTCTTGCGGCTTCTGCCTGCTTTTGGGCTTCTTCGGGATCTGATTCCAGTTTCTTTTCCATCTCTACCTTTATGATGGCATTGATGACCTGAACGGTTTCTGCCGCTTTCGAAGCGGGAACGCTGATTTCAAACACTGTGTGGGGAGCGGAATCCTCATCTTTGTTTTCCCCTTCCTCAACGGCCTCGGGATCTTCAAAATATTCGTCTTCTTTTTCTAACCAACAGTTCTTTATGTTAACATGATCCAGATATTTGCAGATCTTATCCTTGATGTCGGCATCCTTAACGGCGGTTACCGCAACGAGTTCTTCATCACTTTCAAGTTCTTCCACAAGGGCTGTGTTGCATTCGGGACAGATAACGATCCCTTCTCTGTATTCATTTTGGCATTTCGGACACCACATAGATCATCCTCCGGTGATTGTAAGATCGGCCTGTCGACCGTCTGTTTATAGTATAATCAGTATACGTATAAATTGTGTTTTTTTCAACTGTTTTTCTTCATCATTCCTTTATGTTTTGCGTTTTTCCGTTGTGTCGACTAACATTTTATGATAAAATATTTTACTGACCTTAAAAACAATTTTTCGGTCGAAGAACCCGTTAGGGGTCTGTTTATTTCTATGGATAATGAGGTCATTCATGCAAAAACTTGCACTTTCGGATGAGATTTTAATGAATATCGAAAAGCCTGTCCGTTACATCGGAGGCGAAGTGAACAGCATAGTAAAGCCCAAGGAAGAAGTGGATGTTCGCTTTTGTATGTGTTTCCCGGATGTTTACGAGATCGGTATGAGTCATCTTGGAATACAGATACTTTATGACATGTTCAACAAATTTGACGGGGTATGGTGCGAGAGAGTTTATTCTCCCTGGCCGGATCTTGACAGGATCATGCGGGAAAAGCACATTCCTTTGTTCGCCCTTGAATCTCAGGATCCCATCAAAAACTTTGATTTTCTTGGTATCACCCTCCAGTATGAGATGTGTTACACAAACATATTACAGGTCCTTGATCTTTCAGGGATCCCTTTACTTGCTTCGGAAAGAGGCGAAGACGACCCCATCGTCATAGGTGGCGGTCCCTGCTCCTACAATCCCGAACCCATTGCGGATTTCTTTGATTTCTTCTACATCGGAGAAGGAGAGACCGTCTATCTGGACATCATAAACCTCTATCGCAAAAATCGTGCGGCAGGCGGAACAAGAAGAGATTTCCTTGAGATGGTGGCAGAGGTTGAGGGCATGTATGTCCCCATGTTCTATGATGTGACATACAATGAGGATATGACCATAAAAAGCTTTGAGCCCAACAATCCTCACGCTCCCAAGACTGTGCGCAAGCAAGTGGAGATGCAGCTTTCCAACACCTATTATCCCGACAGTCCGGTGGTTCCTTTCCTTCAGGTGGTTCAGGACAAAGTGACTCTTGAGATCCAGAGAGGCTGCATTAGAGGCTGCCGTTTCTGTCAGGCGGGAATGCTTTACAGACCCATCCGTGAAAGAAACGTGGAATTCCTTAAGGAACAGGCCGTAAAGATGATAAAGAACACCGGTCACGAAGAGATAACCCTTTCTTCATTGAGTTCCAGTGATTACAAGGCTCTTCATGAACTTGTTTATTTCCTTATAGACTATTTTAAAGACCTGAAGGTGAACATTTCACTGCCTTCCCTTCGTATTGATGCCTTTGCTCTGGATGTTATGAGTAAGGTACAGGATATTAAAAAATCATCCCTAACTTTTGCACCGGAAGCAGGATCCCAGAGACTTCGTAACGTCATTAACAAGGGTCTCACGGAGGAGAACATATTGAACGGATCTATGGAAGCTTTCCATGGGGGCTGGAACAACGTAAAGCTCTATTTCATGCTGGGACTTCCTTCCGAAACCTATGATGACATCGAGCAGATCGCCGTTCTGGCGGACAAGATAGCAAGAGAGTACTATTCGATTCCCAAGGAAGAGAGAAACGGGCGTGTTCAGATCACTCCCAGTACAAGTTTCTTTGTTCCCAAGCCTTTCACACCTTTCCAGTGGGTATCCATGAATCATGAGGAAGAATTCCGTGAAAAGGCACGATTCCTTAAATCCAAGGTCATGGAGCAGCTTAATGCCAAAAGCATACATTACAAATGGCATGACAGCGACCTTACCATACTTGAAGGCATATTCGCCAGAGGCGACAGAAGACTTTCGCAGCTTCTTTTAAACGTTTACAAAAAGGGAGCCATCTTTGACGCATGGACGGATCATTTCAAAAAAGAACTTTGGTACAAGGCTATGGAAGAAGAAAAGATCGATCTGGATTTTTATGTCTTCCGTGAAAGAGAAAAGGACGAGATCTTCCCCTGGGATTTCATTAATGCAGGCATTACCAAGGAATTCCTCTGGAGAGAATATCAGACCGGTCTCAGCGAAAAAGTTACTCTCAACTGCAGAAAAGGATGCGCACGATGCGGTGCCTTTGAATTCCATGGAGGAATATGCTACGAAACTCGTGAAAAGGAAGAAGTGACCAATGACAGTAAGAATTAAATTTGCCAAATACGGAAATCTCAAATTTCTGTCACATTTGGACGTAATGCGCTTCTTTCAGAAGGCCATCAGAAGAGCGGAGATAGATGTTAAATACTCAGAAGGCTATCATCCTCACCAGCTCATGTCTTTTGCGGCTCCTTTGGGAGTGGGACAGACCAGTGAAGGTGAGTATTTTGACCTTGAACTGGAGTCAATGGGGACAACAGATGAGATACTTGAGAAACTGGATGCTCAGATGCCCGACGGATTTAAGATCCTTCATGTATCACTCCTTCCGCCCACACCGCCTCAGACAAGAAAAGAATCTTTGATGGCTTTGGTGAAAGCGTCGGATTATCTTGTACTTTATAAAGGGCTTAAGGAATTGCCCTTGACAAAAGAAGAATTTTTATGTAAATTTAGTGAGTTTGTAAAGGAATCGGAGATCCTTGCCATAAAGACCACAAAGGTGGGGGATACGGAGATCAACCTGGCACCTTTTATTTATGATGTTAAATATGATGTCCGACCTACGGAACTCACCGAAAACTATGACAATGGTCTTTGCATCTATGTTATGCTTTCTGCGGGCAATGAAAATCACATCCGCCCGGAACTTTTGATGAAGGCATTCCATGAATATCTCGGGATCGAATACGATCAATACGGCTATCAGGTGCACAGACTTGAGGCATATGCAAAACCGGAAAATGAATTCATTCCCATTTTCAAACTTCACGAAAATGAGGTTTAAAAGACCGGATTTTTATTAATCTGTTTACTAAAGGATAGAATACCCCAATGAACGAATTGGTTATAACAAATTATAACGGAAAACGGATCAGCGCCATCTATAATGAAGGCAGGATGACCAATGTTTCCGTGATACCTCCCAAGACCGACTTTGAGATAGGAAACATCTATGTCGGCAGAGTTGATAATATCGTAAAAAACATTAATGCGGCTTTTGTTAACATTTCGGATACCTGTTCATGTTATCTTGACCTGAATTCCGACGAAAAGCCTCTCTTTGTAAAACGTCAGTCTGAGAAGAAAGTATGCATCGGAGACGAGATCATCGTACAATTGGTAAAGGAGAGCATCAAGACCAAGGCGCCTGTTGTCACTACCAGTTTTTCTCTGGCGGGAAGGTTTGTGTCTCTGGTGAAGAACGGATCCGGAGCACAGGTTTCGAAAAAAATCTCCAACAAGCAGACAAGACAGCATTTAAAGGATCTTCTTGCGGCTTTTTCGGCAGAGGATTACTGCATAATCGCCAGAACGAATTCCGTGCATGCCAGCGATGAGCAGATCACACGCGAAGCAACACAATTGGTGGAAAAGTACAGGAATATATGCGAGCATTCCGTACATGCTTCCAAGTACAGCGTTATTCACAAGGAATTACCTGCTTATCTCATTCAGTTAAGAGACACAAATTCCTTCCTGTATGACAGGATCGTAACGGACATCCCTGAAGTATATGATGAGATAGATGAGTATTTAAAGCATTTTCCCACAGTGAATGACTTGGGCGAAGAAACGCAGGTGCTTTTCACCGACGATCCCAACCGTCTGAATATCCTCTATAAGATCGATAAGAATATGGACGGAGCTTTAAGACGGATCCTCAATCTGAAATCCGGAGCGTCCATCATCATAGATCAGACCGAAGCCCTTACTGCCATCGATGTAAACACCAGTAAGGCCATCTCGGGTAAAAGAGCGACAGAACAGACCTTCTTTGAGATAAACTGCGAAGCGGCCAGAGAGATCGCCTATCAGTTAAAACTCAGGAACATTTCGGGTATCATCGTCATCGACTTCATCAATCAGCATGACGAAGGGCTCAGAACAAAGCTTCTTGAAAATCTCAAGAATGAGTTCAGAAACGATTCCATACAGACGGAACTTGTGGACATCACAAAGCTGGGGTTGGTGGAAGTCACACGTAAAAAGGTTCATAAGTGCATAGCTGAACAGCTTAAGATATGATATGAACCCATAATTGTTGCTATTTTTTATAAAATTTGAAAAACCACTTGACACACAAGTGGTTTTTTGATATAAATATTCAGTATGCCGCACAACGAGGTAGAAGTCTGCCCGTTATTTAAGGACAGCACCACAGTTGGCGAGTAATGATAAATAGGAGGTGCCAGTATGTACGCTATTATTGCAACAGGTGGAAAGCAATACAAGGTAGCAGAAGGCGATATCATTAATGTTGAAAAGCTCGGCGTTGAAGCAGGAGCAAACTACACATTCGATCAGGTTCTCGCAGTTAACGACGGAGCAATGAAGATCGGTAATCCCACTGTTTCCGGAGCTACTGTAACAGCATCAGTTGTTGGTGATGTTAAGGGTAACAAGGTTATTGTTTACAAGTACAAGAGAAAATCCGGCTATCACAAGAAGAACGGCCACAGACAGAATTATACCCGTATCAAGATTGAAAAGATCAACGCTTAATTTATGATCAAGATCACACCAATCCATAATGAAAAAGACGAGGTTTGCGGCTTTCGAACAGAAGGTCACGCAGGATATGCACCCTACGGTCAGGACATTATATGTGCTTCCGTGTCTGCACTTGCTACCAATACGGTAAATTCCGTTGAGGCTTTTACAAGCGACAAGTTTTCCTGTAAACAGGCCGCGGACGGTTTCCTTGAACTGATACTTGTAGATGGTGTCAGTGCCGAAAGCAGATTGCTTTTGGATTCCTTCTTTCTCGGAATAGAGGCGATCGTACAGGAGTACGGCAAAAAATTCGTAAACTTACAGTCATGATGAGCGCAGCGAATTGTGACATACTATTGAACAGGAGGTAAGCACAATGTTAAAGATGAACCTTCAATTGTTTGCTCATAAAAAGGGCGTTGGTTCTACTAAGAACGGCAGAGACTCTGAGTCCAAGAGACTTGGTGCTAAGCGTGCCGACGGTCAGTTCGTATTGGCCGGAAACATCCTTTACAGACAGCGTGGAACTAAGATCCATCCCGGCGTTAATGTTGGACGCGGCGGCGATGATACCTTATTCGCACTTAAGGATGGCGTTTTAAGATTCGAAAGATTGGGAAGAGATAAGAAACAGGCTTCTGTTTATCCCGTTGAATCCAAGTAGAAATGTAAGATTAAGCCCCGAGGGATAAAAGCTTCGGGGCTTTAATTGTTTAAACCTTTGTTTTAAAGGGAGACTTTCTTTGTGATACAAGATGAAAGGACATTCTAATGTTTGCAGACAGAGCAGAAATTTTCATAAAGTCAGGTAAAGGCGGAAACGGCTGCGTTGCATTTCGCCGTGAACTTTTTGTTGCCGCGGGCGGTCCCAACGGCGGAGACGGCGGCAAAGGCGGAGATATAATCTTTGAAGTCGATAAAGGGCTGAACACCCTTACGGATTACCGCTTTGTAAGAAAATACTGCGCTGAAAGCGGAGAAGACGGTAAAGGCAACAATTGTACCGGAGCCGACGGTAAGGATCTTATCCTTAAAGTTCCCGAAGGAACTGTAATCCGCGAGGCATCTTCAGGCAAGGTCATTGCCGATATGTCCAACGGAAATTTACGGGAGACGGTTCTTAAGGGCGGAAGAGGCGGAAAAGGCAACCAGCACTATGCAACACCAACAATGCAGGTTCCTCAGTATGCCCAGCCCGGTCAGGAAGCCAGGGAACTTACGGTTATCCTTGAACTCAAGGTCATTGCGGATGTGGGGCTTGTGGGCTTCCCCAACGTGGGCAAATCCACTTTGCTCAGCCGTGTGTCAAATGCACGTCCTAAAATTGCAAATTACCATTTCACCACACTCACCCCCAATCTCGGTGTTGTGGATCTTAAGAACGGAGAAGGCTTTGTAATGGCTGATATTCCCGGACTCATAGAAGGCGCTTCGGAAGGCGTCGGTCTGGGACACCAGTTCTTAAAACACATCGAACGCTGCAGGGTGCTGATCCATATCGTGGATGCTGCCTGCACCGAAGGAAGAGATGCGGTGGAAGATATATATAAGATAAATAAAGAGCTTGAAGCCTACAACGGATCCATTGCCAAGAAACCCTGGGTCATTGCGGCAAACAAGCTGGATACTCTTTACGGAGAGGAAAAAGACATTGCTCTGCAGCTGCTTAAAGATGAATTTGAGCCTCAGGGCATCAAGATCTTCCCCATTTCCGCTGTAAGCGGCGAAGGCATCAGTGAACTGCTTTATTACGTAAACGACATGCTTAAGAAGGTGGGAGATAAACCCATCGTTTTCGAAAAAGAGTTTTATCCCGAATCTTTGGAAGGTGACAGCGAGCCTTACTTCGTTTCATATGACGAAGAAGAAAAAGCATATGTTATCGAAGGACCCAGGATCGAGAAGATGCTCGGTTACACAAATCTGGATTCCGAAAAGGGCTTTGAATTCTTCCAGAACTTCATGCGCACCAACGGCATACTCGAAGAACTTGAAGCCATGGGCATAAAAGACGGAGATACGGTGCGTATCTACGGTTGGGCATTTGATTATTATAAATAGAGGAAATGATATGATCACAACAAAGCAAAGAGCATATTTACGCGGACTGGCTCAGAATCTCGATCCTGTTTTCCAGATCGGCAAGAACAGCCTTACACCCGAATTTACCGAAGCCATCATCGAAAACCTTGAGAAGAACGAACTTATCAAGATCTCGGTACTCAAGAATTGCGATGATGAACCCAAGGAACTGGCAGGGGTTCTTGCAGACAGAACTCATTCGGAAGTAGTTTCCGTTACGGGCCGTAAGATCGTGATATACAGACAGGCAAAAGACAAGGATAAGAGAAAGATCGAACTTCCGAGGTAACTCATGAAAACAGGCATCTTAGGTGGAACTTTCAATCCAATACACAACGCTCATTTGTCGCTGGGTAAGGCTGCAAAAGAACAGTTTTCTCTGGACAAACTGATCTTTATGCCGGCGGCGAGGCCTGCATACAAAGATCCCAGACAATTGGTCTCTTTTGAAGACAGAATGGAAATGACCCGTCTGGCAGTCGAAGAGGTTCTGGGAGGAGAGAAAAACGGCTATTTTCTTTCAGATCTTGAATTCAAGCGTCCCGGAAACACCTATACCTGCGATACCATGGCCTATATGACGGCAAAAGAGCCCGATACTGAGTTCTATTTCATAATAGGCGGCGATTCTCTCATGTGGATCGATGAATGGAAAGATCCCGCAGACATTGTAAACAAATGTACATTGATCGTGGCTGAGCGCGGAGATACCCGAATGGATATCCTTAAGAAAAAAGCAGAGGAACTGAGACAGTCCATCAATGCAAGGATCGAATTCGTAAATTACGATCACAATTTCGTTTCTTCTTCGGACATCAGAAAGAAGATACGTTTGGGAGAATTAAAAAATGTGGCATTGCCCTCATCGGTGATCGAATACATCGATAAAAAGGAACTTTACGGCTGCTGTAAGGACGGTTTTTACTTTAGTCCCGACGAGATACAAAGATTTACGCTGGAAATGCAGAAAACCTTAAGTCCCTTCAGATTCCAACATTCCCTCGGAGTTTCCTATATGTCCGCAAGCCTCGCAATGGTTTACGGAGTAGCTGTGGACAAGGCTACGGTTGCAGGTCTTTTACATGACTCCGCAAAAGAGATCGACGAAAATGAGCAGGAGAGGCTCTGTGACGAAAAAGGCATAGATCTCACACCTGTTGAACGGTCGGCAAAACAGCTGATCCATGCAAAGCTTGGCGCAGGTCTTGCTAAAGACAAATATGGTATAAAGGATGAAGACATCTGCAATGCCATAAAGTTTCACACAGTAGGCCGTCCGGCAATGACAAGACTGGAGCAGATCGTTTTCTGCGCTGATTTTCTTGAACCTCAGAGAGATTTTAAAGACAAGATGTCCATGCCCTTAAGAGAGCTTCGTTCCCTAGTCTTCAGAGACATAGACAAGACAACGGCACTCATCCTAAAGGAAACCATTGACTGGCTTAAAATCAAAGGCAGCGAGATAAATCCCGCCACATACGAAACATATGACTACTACAAGGTTTTCCTTGATAATACAGACGCAGTTAAAGACTGACCGAAGGGAGAAACAAATGACAGAAAAGAACCGTGAACTTTTAAACGCATTATTTAAGGCTCTTGACGATAAAAAGGGCGAAAACATCAAGATCATTGACATCAGCAAGATCTCCGTTATGACAGATTATTTCGTCATTACAAACGGAAACAGCCAGCCTCAGGTGGATGCACTGGTAGATGCAGCCGAGGAAGCACTTCTTACGGCAGGAGTAAAGGATGTTAAAGTCGAAGGCGGTCGCAACAATGGATGGACTCTGATCGATGCCGGAAATCTCATTATTCATATTTTTACAAAAGAAAACAGAGATTTCTACGATCTTGAAAGGATCTGGAGCGACGGAAAAACCGTTGAACTATAGGAAAATACCGGCAAAAGGCGAATTTACCGCTTGACAAAGTATCGGTCGAGCGGTATTATTTTCTTAAGGCATTATTTCGCCAAACGCGAGTTTAACGAAATAAATACATCAAAAAGGAGGGTCAAACGGGTATTTTGTATTAAGACCCGGTGTAAATCCGTATTATGAAGGAATTAAATTATCATGAGGAACAAAAAATAAATAACGTAAACAAACTAAGAGAAATCGAAAATAATCTGCCTGCATTCGTTAAAACATTTTTCAGAGGCATTGAACCCGTCACACAATCAAGGACTCGTATCGCCTATGCCGAAGATCTGAAAGTTTTTTTTGATTTTCTTAAGGAAAACAATCCGGAGTTCAGAGGAAAAAACATGGCCGATATGAAGGATCCCACCATCCTTGAGCGATTTACCGCCGAAGACATCGAAGAATTCCTCGACTACCTTAAATTATACGAGAATCCCGAGGGAAAACGTCTTACAAATTCCGAAGCCGGGATAAAACGTAAAATATCCGCTCTGAGAGCCATGTATAACTATTATCATACCAGAAAAGTTATCAATGAGAATCCCACGCTACAGGTGCGGGTTCCGAAGATACACGAGAAAAACATCATCAGAATGGAACCAAATGAAGTGGTTGAATTTCTGGATACTGTGGAATCGGGAAAAAATCTTTCAAAGAAATCTTTGGCGTTTCACGAAAAAAACAAGACCAGGGATCTTGCCATAACCACTCTTTTGCTCGGTACCGGCATCCGTGTGTCTGAATGCGTGGGTCTGGACCTTAAGGATCTGGACATGGAAAATGACCGCATAAACATCATAAGAAAAGGCGGTAACGAATCTTTTGTTTATTTTGGTGATGAAGTTCATGATGCTTTGGCAGATTATCTTGAGGAAAGAAAAAAGATCATTCCCGAGTCAGGCAGCGAAAACGCATTGTTCCTGTCGTCACACAGAAAAAGAATGTGCGTGAGAAATGTCGAAGTCATGGTGAAAAAATACGCACAGCTCTCCGTATCTTCAAAGAAAATTACGCCCCATAAGCTTAGGAGTACATACGGCACGCGGTTGTACACGGAAACAGGCGACATTTATCTTGTGGCAGAAGTTTTGGGCCATAAAGATGTAAACACCACAAAGCGTCATTATGCCGCAATTGACGAAGAAAGACGCCGTTCCGCAAAAGATGCGGTAAAACTTCGTGAGATATAAAAAAACAATGTCCCGAAAGGAAATGATCCTTCCGGGACATTGTTTTTATATCTTGAAGCGTTTCTGCTCGCCGAGAACACTTTCGAGATCCACGATCTCGGCAGGTGTAAGTGTTACGTGCCTAAGATATTGATTGAAAAAATTACTGATCTCCCCGGCAAAAACTTTGTTCAATAAAGCTTTTGTTTCAATCTCCTGAACCTTTTCTTTGGAGATTAATGCCCGGCATATGAATCCGGGATCTTCTCGACTGACAGCCCCTTTGTCAATCAATCTGTTGATAACGGTATAGGTGGTGTTTTTCTCCCAGCCTATGTAATTTTTAATGATGTTAGAAATATCTTTGGCTGCTATCTGATCGTTAGCCCACAGCAGCTCCATTACATTTAATTCACCCTCATGTAATCGTATTTCCTCTCCCATTTTTAAAACTCCGTCCTTCCGGCCCTAAATATCTACTGCGGTAGTCAGTATACAGAAACCATTTTCTGCATGCCCCCATCTGCCGAGTAGCAGAAATAATTCTACCACCATAGAAATTGGTTTGTCAAGGCTTAAACAAGGACTTCTAAAAGTTTTTCGATGCAAAAAACAGCATATATGGGGATCGACACAAAAGCATGGTCGTCTACGAAATTAGAATCAGCAAATATCAAAGCTTTGTCGTTGCCGTTCCTGTTTCTGTACGACAACAGACTCTTGGATAATTTTCTGCTTTCTCCGTGATAATCCACAGGTATTGTCTTGTTGTTGTATTCAATGATAAAAGGAAGTTCCGCTCTGTTTCCCGATTCCCAGAATTTCACGTTCAAGCCTTTCTGTTCAAGGGTTTGAAGAATATAATTTTCTTCTCTCAGTTGAAATTCTACATCTGTAATCTCATCAAAGCTTTCCGGAATATTAAAAGAAAACTCCGGATAATAAACCTTGAATTTTCTTTCATCCGACAATTCTTCAAGTTTTATGATGAGCCCTCTTTCGATCAGTTCATCCATGGCTCCGGAGTACATAGAGTAAGTAACTCCGTTACGGATCATGTTAAACATGAACTTCCTGTTGGACTTTGCCAGTTGAGCATCTACAGTATCCAGGATCTGGGTGCATTTAGTTTTTAAAGTAACGTCCTTAATGTCATTTAAGCCTGAGTACGCACATAGCTTGCTGTCGATCTGAGCGGATCGGATGCTGAGTCTGTATTCTCTGACATATTCAACCACCACAGCAGGCATTCCACCTGTCCAAATGTATTCCTCAAAAGTTGAGATCAGGTTGTTGTGAACGATGTCCGGCAGTTTTTCTTTTCTTATGAGGTTTTCGCTGATGGAACTTACATACCACTCGTTGTAACCCAGGTTAATAAGAAATTCATCGAAACGAAGGGGAAACATCCGAAGTCTGTTAAGCCCCTTAAGATCTCCGGTGAAATCATAATCTGAGATAAAGATCCATTTACATTTTTGGGATATGGCAAAATCCAGAAGCTCGGAAAAGAATCTTTGAGCTTTTTCCGTTTCATTTAAAATGAGAAGGTTCGAAGCTAAGGCTTCAGGATCCAGACCGAAATGTTCCGCAATGTAGCCTGCCGGATCGAAGTCTTCGGAAAGATCCGAGCGGATCAAAGACATTTCAGGCTCATAATACATGAAATTCTCGTGCATTTCAGCAAATTCACGGCATATAAAAGCTTTTCCCACACCTTTTATCCCGTAAAGGAACAAGGGACCTTCGGAGTCGGATTCCCAATTACGAAGATCTTCAAGAATATTTCGTTTTAAAACTGTTTTTTCCATTTAAGACCTTTATAAGGATAGTTTTTTTAGAAGTGTTGTGAAATACTCAGGTAAAGGAGCCTCAAATTCAACATATTCATGGGTCGTGGGATGAATGAAACCTATTGTTCTTGCATGGAGACACTGTCCCCTCAGATTAAATCTTTTTTCTTCCGGCCCATAAACCTCATCTCCCAAAAGCGGATGATGAAGTGAAGCCATATGAACGCGGATCTGATGGGTCCGACCGGTTTCCAGACGACATTCTATGTGGGAATACTTTCCTCCCAGATTTTCCAGTACATGATAATTTGTGATGGCTTCCTTTCCGGCTCTATAATTTATAGCCATCTTTTTACGGTCTTTTGGGTCTCTTCCGATGGGGGCATCGACTCTCCCGCTTTCTTCTTTAAATGTACCGTTGGCAATGGCCTCGTACATACGGGTAATTGAATGGACCTTCAATTGTTCTGAAAGGCATTGGTGGGCAATGTCGTTCTTGCACACCACCAGCGCACCGGTGGTATCTTTATCTATCCTGTGAACAATACCCGGACGCATGATGCCGTTGATGCCCGAAAGGGAATCTCCGCAATGATAAAGTAAAGCATTTACAAGGGTTCCGGAATAATGTCCCGCAGCAGGATGCACCACCATATCCTTGGGTTTGTTGACGATTATGATGTCATTGTCTTCATATATGATGTTCAAAGGAATGTTTTCAGCCTTGATATCCGGCTTTTCCGCATCGGTAAAAAGCACTTCGATCACATCACCTTCACAGGTCTTGTAACTGGACTTTACCGTTTTCCCCGCAACAGAAACAAAACCGCCATCAATCAGTCGTTGAATAGCGGTTCTGGACATTCCTTCCGTTTGCGAAGCGATCAGCTTGTCGATCCTGAGATCTGCTGTCTCTTCATCAATTGTCAATATCACTTTTTCCATCTTTTTCGGTCATTTCCTTGGAAATATCTTCGGAGGGATCAGAAGCCTTTTTCTTTTTGAGGGAAAGGAAACTGAAATCTTCTTCCTTATATCTGGTAAGGATCATCACAATTGTGAAGCCTGCAGCAAGAGTGATGCATATATCTGCAAAATTGAATATCGGAAAATTGATGATCTCAAAATAAATGAAATCCGTAACATATCCGAAAACGATCCTGTCAATGGTGTTTCCGATGGCACCTGCCAGCATAAATACGTCTATCCAAAGTAAAGTTAAGTATTTAGCGGTTTTTGGTATCTTGTAATACACATAGGCGAGAATGACGAACAGTAAAAGAGAAACTATAAGCAGGAAATTTATCCTTCCCTGAAGTATCCCCCACACCGAACCTCTGTTCTCAAGATAGTGGAAACATAAAACATTCTTTATGATATAAACGCTCTTAAAGCCGTTATCATCTATCAGATATGTTCTGGCCAGAACTTTTGTCCACTGGTCGATAAAAACACAGACAGCGAAGGCCAGAGCCTGAAAAATATATATTTTGGTACTTATTTTTTTATCCATGATCAAGTTTCCGGAATGCCGTCGATTATCTCAAAGCCGGAAGCATTTTCTTTATCCTTCTTTGCGGCATTGGCAATTCTCTCTTCTTTCTTATCGTAAAATTTCTTGGGAACAGCGATCCCATCCGCATTTAAAAGGCTTGCGGAGATGTTGAAACTGTCGGAATTGATCAGTTCAATCTGAGCATTGGCAAGATTTTTGAAATTGATCTTGTAAGTCTCAAAAGTCTGATTCATATTGATGATCTGCTGATTGATCTTTTCCAGTTCACGACGGGCATCGCTCAAAATGATCTGAGACTTGGTCACCGCATCGTTTTCAATCTGTCTTGCATTTTCAATGGCGTTGGCTCTGGTCTCTTCCGCTGTCTTTTCAGCCAGGATCAAAGCCTTCTGCATTGTTTTTTCGATGGCACGATAATGATTTAAAGCTTCTTCAAGTTCACTGACTTTGTCTTCAAGCTCGATCTTGCTGCGATAAACCTCTTCATAGCTGTCGGTGATGTCCTGAATGAAGGAATCAACGTCTTTTTTATCATATCCGAGACCTGCGGCCTTAAATGTCTTATTTTGAAGTTCAACGGGTGTAAGCATTATTCATTCCTCCCAAATTAGCCTCAATATTTTTGAAATATAGGGAATTCTGTTCCCGTAGATGTGATCTGAGCAAGAATATCACCCTCGATATCCGTATCTCCCGGAGCCACGATAAAACTATAACCTGAGATCTGGTAGATCTGTCCGTTCAGGGCATATACAGCACCACCTGCGAAATCCATGAGTCTCTGGGCCAGTTCGTTTCTGACTCCTTCAAAATTCATGAAGATCACACCGCCGTTCTTAAGAGTCTCGCACACCTCCCTCGCATCTTCAAAAGACTTGGGATTGAGGACATAGATCTTTCTGTCCGACATTGAGGATCTTAAAGGAACAGCCGTTCTCTGTGGTGCGGTCTGAGGCTTTGCCTGGGTCTGAGTCTGAGGCTGCTGATAATTTGCACCAAAACCTGTCTGCTGATAGGGCCTTTGGGTTGATGATGTCTGAGGTCTCGAAAACGTCCTTCTCTGTGCAAGGGGTTCGTCATCATCTTCAGGCTCTTCGTCAGGATCCGCATTATCCATTGCTTCGTATTTTCTGAGAGGCGGATTTTCTCTTTTGGGAACCACTTCCCTTTTTCTGTTGTTATCAGTAACGATATTGAAATCCTCGTCTTCGTATTCATCATCTTCATCTGTAAGTTTCAATGAATCCAAAAGATTTCGAATCAGTTTTCCCATATAGAATCTCCCTTTAAATGTTCACCTCATCCTTTGGACGGGGGCGTTTTTTTATAAAAAACACTAATACATTATCGTTTTTTTAACTTGTACTGTCAATACTTTTTAATAAATGACAGCCCCTTCCACAACGTTAAAAGCATTTAACGCAATATGGTCAAAGGCATTGAGACCGGCTGCGGAATTCCTTTTTACAAGAACGTAGTCCTTGTCGGAATCCATCCTTTCGATCCTTCTAAACACCGCATATCCGTTGTTGATATTGTATGCTCCTTCAAGCTTTACGGTAAAGGTATAAAGCATGGTGTCCTCGGTTTTGTCGGGCTTTGTGATATATTCTCCCGAACTTATGAGATCGGTGCTGATGTAATAGAATACGTTATCCTTCCAGAAGATCTCGGTCTCAAGAAAACCGTAGGATTTCTCTCCTTTGCCGTCGTTTCTGACAACAACGAGTCCCTTCTTTTCCGAACCGTCTTTTTCTTTCACTGTCATAAAATAATCAACGGGAATACGGTAATAGTCCTTATAGGCCAGAGAAGTGACGGGGATCTTCAGGCCTATGTTCTCCTCGGTATCGAAGGATATGCCCACGAAACGCTCCGTAGTGTAATTGGAAACGTAACGATCCAGTTTAAGGATGGCATAATACTTGTCATCGCATCGCATAAAGGTTACGGGAGCAGTCAGTTTCTGCTCTCCGTCTATAGTAAAGGTGACTTTTGATCCGGTTGAAAGTTTGGCGAACATTTCGTTGTTGATCTCAACTATGATATTCCACTCATCGGAAGTGATCAGTTTGTATACGATACTTCCCTTGTCGAACATATCCATTTTATAGGTATATTCGGACTTGTAATCCCCGGAAAACATAGAGGGATTGAAGTTGGAGGTATTCACGTTGGAATACGCGTCGATAAAATAAGATATGATGCCTGAACTGCTCGAATCAACGATATTGAAACCTGAATTCAGTCCCGTGACAGAAATGATCTCGTTCAGACGCACCATGACTTTACGGTCCATGGTACGTCGGTAATAGTTCAAAATGTCATCGTGTACGGATTCGTAATCTTTAAAATCCGATGCATTAAGATAGGTTTTATTGATGAAATATTTAAGATCCGATATCTCATCCGAAGAAAGCTTTATTCCTTCTTTTGCGGTACTGAGCCGGTCATATACGGAACTGTCGGTTCCGATGGAGTAAACGCTTTCGTTTTTGGAGATCTTGTCTCCTTCTTTGAAGTAATAATTTATATATCCCGTGGAATCGGTGGTATAAACTTCCTCTTCCCTTACGATGAGGCCTTTAAAGGTCTCTTTTGAATAAAGCTGACCGAGAGGGACTTCATATATGGAGATCTCCCGCTTCCCAAAGGGAACAAAAACGTTGATCGTAAGATAGACAAGAACAAATAAAAAAATAACGATTCCGATATTTACTTCTTTTCGCTGTTTTATTTTTATTGCTCGCTGCTCTGCCAATATTGCTTCGACCTACCTTTGATCAACGTTACCGTTCAATATAAGCACAAGGCAGTTTCCTGCCTTGTGCGAAATTTCATGATTTTGCATATATAAGATCATACTTTTCCGGAACGATCCTTGCAAAAACATATCTTTATGAATACAGATCTTTTATAATGCCACAACAACGTTCTGTCTGACCTTTTCGCTTAAAGCAGAGGCGTTGGATGAAACACTGAGGATGAAATCAACCTTAAAAGCGCTGGAAAGAACTTCAAGTTTGTCGATGATGCCTTCCATATCTTTTGCTTCGATGCCTGCTATAGTCAAAAAACTGTCAAGATAGATGCTGGAAATATCATAATTCTGAGAGATGATACCGCTGATAAAACCAACGAACTCGTCAGCGTCATTGATGAAGTAATTCTTGGCATTGATAAGACGGATCTTGTTGTTCAGTTCATACATATGCTTCGAATTCTTGTCGATGTAAATGATGCTTCCGCGAGAGTTCAATACATCACCGTTGGCTCTGTCGAGAATAATCTTGGTCTTACCCTTTCCCTTTTCACCTGCAATAATCTGTATCATAATTTCATCCTCCTGGAAATGTTATTTATAATGAACTTGTCATTCATTATCATAGTTTGGTGGATCATTCGTAACCGTTCCCGCAACGGATGTGTCGAAATGCGCGGAACAGACGGAAGATCTTGGTCGGATTGAAAATGTATTAACCGATTACGTCAATTGAACTCCGGTTTTATGTTGACTAATGCGATCATTTTTAATGTGTTTTAGTTCAAACAGGCAAATGAAACTTCGTTTCATTTGTAGAGCGAATGAAGATCGCTCCTGCAAACATTTGTTTGCGGAGGCGATCATTATTCGCTCGTTTACAAGTAAGCTGCGCTTACTTGCCTGTTTGAACAGATAAACTCATCTGCATGAACGAATAATAGTAAATCCCAATCAACCTTCTCAATCCAATAATAATTTCCTAATTCCTATACAACTCTCTCCAATCCAGATCCCCTCTGTCGAGAGCTTTTACCAATAACTCCGCCGTAGCAATATTCGTAGCAAACGGAATGTTATGGATGTCACACAAACTTATGATATCAAATGCATTGGGTTCATGTGACTTAGGGTTTAACGGGTCCCTCAGATATATGATCATGTCCATTTTATTGTTCTCTATCTGAGCTCCCATCTGCTGCTGACCGCCCAAATGTCCTGCAAGGTATTTGTGAACCGTCAGCCCGCAGCCATCCTCGATCATTCTGCCGGTGGTCCCGGTAGCGTAAAGATCGTGTTTTGCCAATATTCCTTTATAAGCTATGCAGAAACTCTGCAACAGCTTTTTTTTGGCGTCGTGTGCAATTAAGCCTATGTTCATTGGATATAATCCTCGCTTTCCTTTTTAAGGGCGATATCATGATTTATGGCAATATTCTGTACCAGCCCCAGCATTATGTAGCTGCTTAGAGCCGAACTCAGTCCGTTACTTACGAAAGGCAACGGTATTCCCGTATTGGGAAGCAACAATGTGACAACACCGATGTTTACGAACATCTGGGATATGAAGACACATGCGCACCCAACTGCTATCAGCTTTCCCAAAAGATCGGAGGCTTTGTAAGCTATCTTTACGATACAAAGGCCCAGGATAAGGAAAAGAACAATAACCGTCACTGCTCCGAGAAATCCGAATTCCTCGCATATCCCCGAATAGATGAAGTCGCTTTCCTTTACGGGAACATACAGTGTCCCTCTGGCTCCTGTATCGTTTGTTAGCTGTTTACCGATCAATCCGCCTGTACTGATGGCTGAAACCGAGTTTAACTGTTGGTACATAACATCCGGATAATCATCGGGATGTAAAAAAGCAAGTATCCTGGTCTGCTGGTTCGGTGTGATGAACAGCGGATCCGGCTGCTGTACGTACCAAAAAACAAAGATCACTGCCGGTACCGTAATGACCAATAAGGCCAAAATTATCTTGTAATTGTAACCGGAAGCAAAAAGCATGATAACAAACAAAAGAGCAAATACTATACTTGTTGAAAGATCCGGCTGGATAAAGATCAACAGCCACTGAAGGCCGAATATGCCTCCAATGATCAGCAAGACATAGAATTTCTTCAATCTGCTCTCAAGCATCTGATAGAGTTTGGCCATGACCACGATCATTATGACCTTGGAAAGCTCGGAAGGCTGAAATGTAAATACATCCTTTATTCCCAGCCAGCGCCTTGCTCCATACAGTGTAACTCCGAAACGGGTGAACCTGACCGCCGCGAGAAGAACCATATTCAACAGATACAACGGAATATAGAACTTGGCGATAAACCTGTAATCAAAAGCCGATACAAATATTGCCAGAAACATTCCGCCCGCTACACCCAAAAGCTGCTTGAGGTAAAGTCTCTCAGGCACTCCGGGCATAACATACAGCGTATATGCACCGATAACCCCGA
Organism: Lachnospiraceae bacterium; assembly: GCA_024698485.1. Taxonomy (GTDB): domain Bacteria; phylum Bacillota; class Clostridia; order Lachnospirales; family Lachnospiraceae; genus RGIG3528. Next base: position 52,804 of record JAILRC010000019.1, read on the forward strand.
GAGCCGAGGCCACCACCATAATGGCCAGGTTGTACTCTCTGAGGTTGTAGGTAAACAGTTTATCTCGTATTGTCTTGATCAGATTCAGCATTTAAATCAAATTCGCTTTATTTTTCTTTCCTTGATGGGAATGTTTGCCTGTAATGCAGGTCCGTTGCTGCCGGCAAGCTTTCCGTCAGGGGAGATCTTGATATCGAAATTGTCGATATCAACATCCACATATTTTGATATAACCTGGATAATATCCGTCTTGATCTGCTCGATGGTTTCCGGCGGAAGTCCCTGATGCTCGGAATAAAGTACAAGTTTCAGTCTGCTCTTGGCATCAAGTCCGGATTTTTTTTGTTTATTTCTACTAAAGAAACCCATTTTATTCTCTCCTTGTCTTGACTATTTCTTGCCGAACAGTTTGGATAAGAAGTTGCCCTTCTTGTTGAGATCAAGGAAAGGTACTTCTTCGCCGATAACTCTGTGACAGATATTCATGAAAGCCTTACCTGCCAACGATTCGGAGCCTACAAGAGGAGTTCCTGTGTTGGTGGAAACAACAATATTCTCATCATCCGGTACTATACCGATCAGGTTGATGGAAAGAACTTCAAGAACATCTTCTGCAGACATCATTTCGCCGCGCTTAACCATGTCCATACGAAGTCTGTTTACCACCAGATCGTAACGTTTAACTTCATTTGCATCAAGAAGTCCGATGATCCTGTCCGCATCACGTACGGCAGAAACTTCAGGAGTAGTAACTATCAATGCTCTGTCCGCTCCGGCAATGGCATTTCTGAAGCCCTGCTCGATACCTGCGGGACAGTCAAGGATAACATAGTCAAACTCTTTCTTTAATGTGTCTGTAAGTGTCTTCATCTGCTCGGGAGAAACGGATGTCTTATCACGTGTCTGAGCGCAGGGAAGAAGATAAAAATTTGAATATCCTTTAACTTTGATAAAGGCCTGATTTATCTTACATTTCTGTTCGATAACGTCAACAAGGTTGTAGACGATCCTGTTCTCCAGACCCATTACAACGTCAAGGTTTCTGAGACCGATATCCATATCGATCAGAACCACTTTCTTATCGAGCTTTGCGAGTCCGGTTCCGACATTGGCAGTTGTGGTGGTCTTACCTACACCGCCTTTTCCGGATGTTACTACAATAACCTCACCCATTTTAAAAATTCCTCCGAATTTATAGTATTATATCATTAAGAACCGTTCTTGAAACGAGCTCGATAGCAATGGCGTTGTCTTTTACCAGCGCAATCTTCGGTTCATGCTCATCATTGTTGGAGCTTTTCTTTTTTGAATCGGATGCTCTTCCGATCTTGTCGGCAATACGTATCTGTATAGGATCCATATTCAGAGCGAACACAAATGCGTTCTGATTGCCGTTGATCCCGGCAAAAGCCTTTCCTTTAAGGCTTCCCAGAATGATGATGTTTCCTGCGGAATAGATCTCTCCGCCCGGATTTATGTCTCCCAGGATAACAAGACTGCTTTCCTCATTTATCACCATTCCGCTTCTTACATTTCCCTTAAAAAAGCGGGCAACTTTGGAAATATCTCCGTTCTCACTGAATAGTGAGATCTTGTTCTCTTCTTCTGTTCCTTCCGGCTCAGGCTCTGTGATGGGAGCCTCCGGCTGAAGTGTTTCTTCATTCTTGATCCGTTCAAGGGATTCGTGGATAAAATCGGGAATATCATATTTCTGCACCACTTTGCGGAACCTTTCTTCCGTTCCCGAATTAAAGTCCATAACACAGAGAATATCAAGTGTACAGTTTTCTCTGATTACCTCCACCAGTTCGTCTCTTTCGGCATCGCTTAAAACTCTTCCTTCAAAACCGATGGCGATCTTTTCTTTTCCGAACATCTTAGAAGCACTTTTAAAATATTCGGCGGTATTAGTCTTAATTTCCTCAAAGGAAGCATCCTTCGATATGTTAACCGAAAGGCCGTACTTGTTTCCCTTTAATGAAATTATGCCTTTCATTGCAGCCTCCTGTCAGTCTCCGATGAATTCGATCTCACCAAGCTCGGTATTATCCACGATATTGTAATAATCCTTGTATATGTCGCTTACAAGAATTGCCGCATTTGTTCCGGAGTAACCGTTGGTGATCACGGCAACAACGCTGGTGTCGGGCTTGTCACTGGGGGCAAAGCTCACTGTCAGAGCATGGGGAGCGTTATTGTCGGAAACCTCGGCTGTACCGGTCTTTGCGGCAACCGAACAAGGTACCTTTGAAAACGCTTTTTTAAGTGTGGTCGAAGAACTGACAACCATTTCCATGCCGGATTTCACGGAAGCCCAGTCATTTTCGGAAAGGCCGTCTATTTCGTGAGTGACCACGGGTTTACTCTCGAACAAAACTTTACCGTCTTTATCCGTGATCTTTTGGATCACCGTAAGGCTGTAAACCTTTCCCGATGTAGCAATAGCCGTGGCATATCTGGATAACTGCGTTGCTGTGAATTTATGTCCGTATCCGATGGAGGAACGTACAGCATCGGAATTTGAGAAAGCAGGTTCCGCTTCACTGATCTCTATGCCCGATCTTTCGGTCAGACCAAACAATGAACCCGTTTCCGTAAGTAATGAAATACCCTGGGAATCAGAGTACTTTTCTACGTCCTTTGTGGCAAGCCTGTAACCCACTTCATAGAAGTAATAGTTACATGAATTCTTGATGGCATTTGCCAGATCCTGAGCTCCGTGACCGTGGATGTACCAACAGGCGGGGCTGGGATCGATCTTGGAAAAGATCACTTCATCTGTAATTGTCTCGCTTGACGTGAGAACTCCGTTCAATATACCCGATACCGCAACCAGAGGTTTAATGGTCGAACCGGTAGGGATCCTCATCTGCGTCGCACGATTGAATAAAGGATTACCTGCATCTTCAAGAAGTTTGGAATAATATTCCCAATCGATCTTATTGGCAAGATAATTGTTGTCATAACCGGGATAGGTGGTAAGAGCCAAAACGGAACCGGTATTGCAATCGGTCTGTACCACCGCACCGTTAAAAGGTTCAAGGGCCAACAGGTCCGGAGTGATCTCCAGATCCTTGATCTTTTTGATAAAAAAGTCGTAGGGAGAAATCCCGGACCTCTTTAATTTATTGTAATCCTCTTCGTTATATTCTATCACATTTTGGTCAAATAATAAAAGACAAATTTGCTTTCCGGACAAATTATATGAAAATATGAGATCCCTTAAAAGCATAAGGCTATAAGTGTCACTTGACTCCAAGGCGTCAAAAACCGCATCCGTAAGGGTTTGATACACTTCTGCCGTGGTGAGATACCGTCCTTTGATACCCAGTGCCTCAAGATCCACCCACTCTTTATTTATAAGGTTTTCAATATACTCGGAAAAGCAGATCTTTCCGTCGTCATAGGCCTTCACATCCGTATCCGAAGGGTCTGTTACCGCAATATACTTCTTTTCCTTCATGAGCTGAAGAAGAAGATCGATATATTTCTGCTCCCCGTCTGAGATATGCGATCCCTTCTCCCTGTTTCCGTATGCAGTGTGTGCCTTGAGTTTTTCCGTCATCTCCGATCTGTAGGAAAGAAAGATGTGGGAAACTTCCTTTTCGTTTACCTGATCTCCAGGTTCAAAAAGCCTGTCAAGGTCAAAAACATGATTATCAAACAATGCATAATAACACTCGTAGATAGGGATATTGATATCATCGGAGTTAATGCCCTTCGTACCGTAATCCAGATCTTTAACGATATTGGAAGCCAGCACCGAAGCAATGTTCTTCTCAAGAAGATGGTAATAATCCTTCTGAAGTTCCGCATCAAGCGAAAGATAGACATTCTTGCCGGGAACGGGCTCGGATATGACCTCTGTACTGATGATCCTTCCCGCACGGTTCAGAGTCACTTTTTCGATGCCCTTGGTGCCTGAAAGTACATTTTCATAGACCGCTTCTATGCCTGTTTTTCCGATATAATCCGTGGAGGTGTAAACCTGTAGCGGGTTGTTTTTGTTAAGGCTTTCCGTCTCCTCTTCAGTGATGAGACCCGTGTATCCGATGATATGAGCAAAATATCTGCTGTAGTAATAGATCCTTTTGGTCTGCTGCTCAACGGAAACTCCCGGAAGCTCACCCGAGGCCTCCAAAAGAGCCGCTATGGTCTCGCTGTCGATATTGGTGGCTACAGTGTATCTCTGGGAATTGTCCGCAGATGTAAAGTAGGCATATCTTACCGCAGCAATATCCAGTCTCTGCCGCAAAGTGAGATCGTCCGAGATCTGAAACATGGCAGATGCTCGGTCTCCCTTACACAAAAAGGCAAAAACTTCTTCCGCTGTGGCATTTCTTTGTTTATCCGAAAGGTTGTTGACGGATCTCAGACCGTAAGCATTCTTTTTGAATCTTAATTCCGCATTGCCGGAAACCGTAAAATAAAGTTTACCGTTTTCGTCCGCTTCTATGGGGAGACCCGGTTCGGGTTCTATGCCATGGGATCTGAGTATGGTCGTAAGCTTCAGGATCATCTCGTTTTTCATGGCATTTGTGGAAAGAGATGCGGCCTGCTCCAGAAAAACAGAATAGGACAGCTCGTTTCCTGCCAGAAGGTTGCCGTTCCTGTCGTAGATCATTCCTCTTGTGGCTGGGATGTAGCGGGTCTTTACGGTATAGTACTCTTCCTTTCCCTTCTGCTCTTTTCCCTTAACTATCTGAAGGTTGTAAAGCCTGAAGATGAGAATGACCGCAAGAGTGACAAAGATCAGGGAGACATAAAAAAGCCTTGATGTGAGAACATCCCGTATTCTGTTTGCAATACCGTCATCATTCATCTTCCAGACCTTCCGATCTCATTACAAGTTTGTTGATTAAAAGAAAAAGCGGATAAAGGAACAATGCCGCAAACAATGTATAGAACATTCTGGGAAGAATGGTGTTCAGCATATATGTTCCGAAGGATGTCTTTCCCATGAGTAAAAATCCCGTCACATAATAAAGCATGGAGTATATGAATTCTCCCGAAAAGACCATGACCGCAGGCAGAATAAAGTTTCGCGGGTCAAAAAACCTGCAAAAGTATCCGCTCATAAATCCCACCAGCATATAAAGAATTGCGCATAATCCTATAGCCTCGGAATACATGAGGTCCAGAAGAAGCCCGGCGAAGAACCCTGTCAAGATGGCACTGTTCTGCCCTTTGGTATATGCAACGGAGATTATGAGTATCAAAATAACATCGGGAACAACACCGGAGACCCTAAAGTAGGAAAACACCGATGTCTGCAGCAAATAACACAATATGATCTCTGCAAAGTAAACAATATACCGGATCATAGTTCATCCTTCGTCATTCTTCGTTCTTCTCTTTTAAAGCCGTTATGACAAGAACCTCATCAAGTTTCTGGAAATCCACTGCGGGAACAAGAACAGCTTCCTTTGTCATATTACTGGAATCTGTACGAATGTTCCTTATATAGCCGATAAGGATCCCCGGGAGATATCGATCGCTGATGTGGGAAGTCACCACTTCTTCGTTTTCAATGGCTTTGCTGTCTTTGGGAAGCATGCTCACTTCTATGGTTCCGTCGTTTTTAAGCATACTCATGTTTCCGCTGACTATGCAATTGTCACCGGAAGAAGTGATCATGGCGGAAACATTGGAATTGTCATCGATGATGGACCTTACGGTTGCCGTTTTTTTTCTGACCTCCGTAACGATGCCCACCAGACCGTTCCCCGCCATAACGTTCATGTTGACCTCAATACCGTCGGCACTGCCCTTGTCTATGGTGAACAGGTCATACCAGCCGTTACTTTCTCTTGCGATTATCCTGGCTGCAACCTTCGGAAGATCCGAATACTTTCCGTCCAGTTCATAGAGTTTCCTGAGAGCCTCCAGTTCATATCGGTCCTGATTGGAAAGCCTCACCAGCGCAGTCATTTCTTCTATCCTGCTCTTTAATTCCTCGTTTTCCGCTTCAAGTTCTTCCAGCTTGGCTTTTTTTTGGCGGTTACCGAAGATCGCCGTTCCCACATGGTTGATGCCTGCCTGCATGGGGCTTATCACCATGTCCGCCACATTCTTGACAGGTTTCACGGCATTGGGAAATCTGTAGGAAACAAACATGATAACAAAGCATATGAAGCAAAGAATGAAAAGAATATGCTTCGGAAGCAACATTATTCTGTTCTCATTTGGATCATGCCTGCGTCTTGCAGCCATTCTCCTGCGTCTTCCCCTATCCATTTAATTTCATCCTAAATGTGAGATCTGATTGGCGGCAAATGCCACAGCATTATATTTCCCGCCTTCCTCAATGATGATCCCGAGACCCTTGACCACATTGTCCGAAGGCTCTTCGCATATGTGGATGTCAAGTTCGGTCTCACGGTTAAAGAGTTGTTCGAGTTTTCTGATATTTGCGGATCCACCGGAAATAAAGATACCGGAGTCGATAATGTCCGCCGAAAGTTCGGGTGAAACTTTTTCAAGCAACGCCTTTACATTATCCACCAGAAGATCCAGGCTTTCTTTGATGGTATCCGTCACAAACTCGGAATCTATGACCATATCGATGGGAAGCCCCGAGAGCACGTCTTTGCCGTAGATCTTGGCTGTAAGGTGTTCGGGTTCAAGAGCAAAAGCAAGTTCCTTTTTTAGGTATTCCGCTGTTGTGTCTCCGATGATAAGGTTATATTTCTTTCTGACATTATTGATGATGGCACGGTCAAGATCGTTTCCGCCCAGAGGAACTAGCTTACTGCTGACTATGCCTCCTATGGACATGATGGAGATCTCGGTGGTATTGGCGCCTATGTCCACCACCATAGCCCCGGAAGCGTTCATGATCTCTATTCCCGTTCCGATGGCACAGGCAACGGGTTTGTTAACGATCTTTACATTCCTGGGCTTTGCTATGCAATTGGCCGCAAGATCAAAGTAAGCTCTCTGCTCCACTTCCGTAATATCCGTGGGTGTTGCAACAATGATCTCGGAACCTGTGATCTTTCCGTATTTCTTTTCGATCTTTTTGAAAGCTTCATTCAAAAGAAGCAGCATATTCTTGATGTCAGCTATCACACCGTTCTTTACCGGATAGGTGATCTGGTAATTGTCCGGAGCTTTTCCCAGCATTTGAAACGCTTCGTTTCCTATGGCCACGGGCTGACCGTTGCATATAGCTATGAGATTCTTTTCGTCGAAGATAACGCCTTCGTTTTTCTTGTAGATCTTAATGGAACTTGTTCCGAAGTCGATACCGAATACTCTTGATGCCATTTATATAAATCTCCTTTGAAGCCGATTATAGTCTGATGAGGCCGGCGTTTGCCATTTCCTGAAATGCTTTCATGATACCAAGTTTTGCATGATACCAGGTAAGTCCTCCCTGAAAATAAACCGCATAGGGAGGGTAAAGAGGTCCGTCTGCCGAAAGTTCGATGGATGATCCCTGAATAAAAGCTCCTGCAGCCATGATAACATCGGAATGATAGCCGGGCATGGGCCAAGGTTCGGGTGTAACATAGCTGTCAACGGGAGCAGCAGCCTGAATGCCCTTGCAGAAAGCAATGAGCCCTTCGGGAGTTCCCAGTTTTACAGCCTGGATGATGTCATATCTTTCTTCAGTAGCATCGGGAACACAGGTAAAGCCCTGTTTTTCAAAAAGATTTGCCGCAAAGATGGCTCCTTTTAAAGCTCCTGCAGTAACCGTGGGAGCAAGGAAAAGTCCCTGGAAGAAGGAACGGTTAAGTCCAAGTGTGGCGCCCACTTCCTTTCCGAGGCCCGGAGCTGTAAGACGGAAAGCACAGTTCTCGATGAGATCCTTTCTGCCTACGATATATCCGCCTATGGGAGCAAGGCCGCCTCCCGGATTCTTGATGAGGGAACCTACACAAAGGTCAGCACCAACATCTGTGGGTTCAATCTCTTCAACGAATTCACCGTAGCAGTTGTCCACCATACAGATCACTTCGGGCTTTACGCTTTTGATGAAAGAAACAAGTTCTCCTATCCTTTCCACGGAGAGAGTCTTTCTGGGTTCATAACCTTTTGAACGTTGTATGGTTACCAGCTTTGTTTTTGAATTGATGGCTTTTTTGATGCCTTCGAAGTCAAAATCCCCGTTGGGAAGAAGATCCACCTGGGAATAAGTCACTCCATACTCCGCAAGGCTGCCTTTCTGCGGGCGGATGCCGATGACTCCTTCAAGAGTGTCATAGGGCTTTCCGACAGGGGAAAGGATCTCGTCTCCGGGACATACATTGGCGGAAAGGGCTATTGTAAGGGCGTGTGTTCCGCATGTAAGTGTGGGGCGCACAAGCGCGTCTTCAGCATGGAAAATGTCTGCATAGACTTTTTCCAGAGTCTCACGTCCCGCATCGTCATATCCGTATCCCGTAGAGGCTTCGAAGTGCTCTGCGGCCAGCTTGTTGTCCTGCATGGCCTTTATCACTTTCATCTGGTTGATCTCCGCTGTCTCGTCGATCCTGTCAAATCTTTCCTTCAGTCCGTTCAGGATCTCGTCCGAAAGTTTTAAAACTTCTTTCGAGATTCCAAGTTCATTATAGATCTTATCTTTCATTTTTATCTCCGCTTTGGTCCTAAATCATACTGACCATTCTGTTTAATATTTCTTCTTCCGTCATAATGCTCTTATCAAACCATATGACATCCGGTTCTCGTTTCAGCCAGGTTATCTGTCTCTTGGCAAAATGCCTCGTATCTCTTTTGAGGATATACACAGCTTCCTCAAGACTGATCTCGTTTTCGAGACAGGCAGCTATCTCCTTGTAGCCCAGTCCCTGCATGGAAACACATCCCCGGGGAACGCCCTTGTCCAAAAGGGTTTTGACTTCTGTCACAAGTCCCGCATCCAGCATCAGATCCACTCTCTTTTCGATGTTGGAATAGATGATCTTCCTGTCATTGGTAAGAGCAAAATAATGAAAATCGTAAGGGGAACTTTTGGCTCGTTGTTCCTTGTTATGATCCGAAATCTTACTTTTGCTCTTCTCATAAAATTCCAGAGCCCTGATGACCCTTTTCACATTGTTTGGATGAATGGCTTTTGCCGCCTCGGGATCAACGGCCTCCAGTCTTTTATGAAGCGCTTCGCTGCCGCTTTTTTTTGCTTCTTCCTCCAGTTCGTGTCTGAAGGTCATATCATTATCATTCTCGGTAAAGTCGATGTCATACAGCACGGATTGTATGTAAAAGCCTGTACCGCCCACAAGGATCGGAATCCTGTTCTTTGCATGAAGTTCTTCTATGATCCTCTTCGATCTTCTTGCAAATTCAACCACATTAAAATCCTCGGTGGGTTCCAGTATGTCTATGAGATGATGGGGAACGCCCTTCATCTCATCCTTTGCGATCTTTGCCGTTCCGATGTTCATGCCTTTGTACACCTGCATGGAATCGGCAGATATGATCTCTCCGTTTATTCTTTTTGCAAGTTCCACGGAGAGTTTTGTTTTCCCCACCGCCGTGGGACCTGCGATGATAACAAGTTTATTGTTCATTAAAGCACTCTCTTGAATTTCTTTTCCATTTCGCTTTTTGTCATGGAAATGGTGGTAGGTCTTCCGTGAGGGCAATGATAAGGATCTTCAAGTTCAAACATCTCTCTTATCAATGCATCCGCCTCTTCAAAGGAAAGATAGTTGTTTCCCTTTACCGCAGCCTTGCAGGATATGGTGGCGATCCTGTCCAGCATGGTTTCGGGATTTTTTGCATCCCTGCCTGTGAGAAGATCTTCAAGTATCTCCTTAAAAAGAACATCATAATCGATATCCACAAGTTCTGCCGGAACTCCGGTCACTTTAAATTCTCTGGGGCCGAATTCTTCAAGTTCAAATCCCAGTTTTTGGAATACCGACATGTTTTTGATCAGGCATTCGGCTTCCCTCATGGAAAGAGAGATCACTGCGGGAGGCAGGATGGTCTGAGACATGAATTCTTCCTTTGCCCTTAGTTTTTTCATGGTCTTTTCGAAAAGCACCTTCTCATGAGCGGCATGCTGATCGATCATGAAGACCGTATCTCCCATCTCAATGATCCAATAGGTCTTGAATACCTGGCCCACAAGGCGGAATTCCAGTTTCTTTTCTTTGTAAAGATCAAGAGGAATCTCCGTCTGTTCTGCGTCGGTGATCATATTTGCCTTTGCCAGAAGTTCCTGCAAAGGATCCGGTTCTTTTTCGTCGTGAACAGCGGGCTTTTCTTCAGCGGCCTTAGTTTCAACGGTTTCGTGTTCGACGTTTTCAGCAGGTTTCTGAACCGGTTTTTCTTTTATTTCGGGTCTTTCCAGTTTTAAACCGTATTCACTGACTATCTCAGGCTTTTTGATCTCAGCTTTTTCCGGAGCCGCCACAGAGACGGGGATCACTTCTTTCGGAACCTTGTTTTCAAAAGGCTCGGGAATGTGGATCGAATTCAAAACGTCCATTCTCGCTTTTCTCCCCTCGGCTATCTCCTTTTCTTCTTTAAGGATGTTGCTGACGATCATGTTTTTTCCCGTAAGTGCATCTCTCACAGCTTTATAAACAAGCTTATAGATCATATCATTGTCGGAAAAACGTATCTCGAGTTTTGAAGGATGAACATTTACATCCACAAAATCCGCAGGGCATGTGATGTAAATGGCCGCAACGGGATAACTGTGTCCCATCATGTAGCCTTTGTAAGCATCTTCCAAAGCATTAGCCACCACTTTGGAGCGCACAAATCTTCCGTTGATGAAGACAGCTTCAAGTTCGCGATTTCCTCTGGAAATGTATGGTTTAGCCACCACACCGTCAACTTTTATCTCATTTTCCGTATTTTCTTCCTTGATCTCCATTAAGGCTTTGGCAATATCAAGTCCGTAAAGTTCAAGAAAATCGTCACGGATCTTTCCTTTACCCGTGGTATGAAGAATGACTCTTCCGTTACCGATGAGTTTAAAAGAAATGTCCGTATGGGAAAGAGCCAGTTTCTCAACAGTTTCGCAGATATATCCTGCTTCAGTGGAGGAAGACTTTAAAAATTTTCTTCTTACGGGAGTGTTGAAAAAGATGTCTTTTACCAGAAATGTCGTGCCGTTGGGGCAGCCTGTCTCTTCAAATGCTTTTTCTTCTCCCCCTTCGATGACGTAACGGATACCTGTAAAGGCATCTTGGGTTTTTGTAAGGATCTCGACCCTGGCAATACTTGCAATGCTTGAAAGTGCTTCGCCTCTGAAACCGAGACTCGTGAGTTTCATAAGGTCCGAGGCGTTTTTGATCTTGCTTGTGGCATGTCTCAAAAATGCGGTTTTAACCTCGGAAGCATCGATACCGCATCCGTTGTCAGTGATCCGGATGAGGGAAAGTCCGCCTTCCTTGAACTCTATTGTTATGGCCGTTGCTCCGGCATCCAGCGCGTTCTCCGTAAGTTCTTTCACCACGGACGCAGGTCTTTCTATCACTTCACCTGCCGCTATCTGGTCGATCGTGATTTTATCAAGTACTGTGATCATCTGCATTTTTCCTTAAGTCTGTAAAGCACATTGAGTGCATCGAGGGGTGTCATTGTCTGAACGTTCATAGCCAGAAGTTCATCGATAACATTTTTGTATTTCGGTGAAAATACGGGCTCAGCCGACGGAACAGGCTTTTCTTCGGGAGGTTCGTCAAAAAATGACAGCTGACCGTCTATGAAATTGTCATCTTTTTCTTTCTTCTTTGTCTTTTTGTCGGTATTAACGGCATCATCAAAGATCTCTTCGGAAATGATATCATTCTTTACCAGTTCTTCAGATATCTCGGCAGCTCTTTTAAGCACTTCTTCCGGAAGCCCCGCAAGCCTTGCTACCTGTATGCCGTAGCTCTTGTCCGCTCCGCCTTTGATGATCTTTCTTAAGAAGATGATGCTCTCGCCCTGTTCTTTAACCGCAATGCAGTAGTTGTTGACGCCTTTAAGCCTTCCTTCCAGTTCCGTAAGTTCATGATAATGGGTGGCAAAAAGTGCTTTTGCTCCCAGTTTTCTCGTATCGGCTATGTGCTCCACCACTGCCCATGCAATGCTGAGACCGTCATAGGTACTGGTACCGCGTCCGATCTCATCAAGGATGAGGAGGCTTTTCTTTGTGGCATTTTTGAGAATGTTGGCCACTTCATTCATTTCAACCATGAAGGTGGACTGACCGCTGGCAAGATCGTCCGATGCTCCCACTCTTGTAAATATGCGGTCGCATATGCCGATCTTTGCGCTTGCAGCCGGTACAAAGGAACCCAGCTGAGCCATGAGAACGATCAGGGCAGTCTGGCGCATATAGGTGGATTTACCCGCCATGTTGGGTCCTGTGATAATGGATATGCGGTGCTCGTTACTGTCAAGGAAGGTGTCGTTGTCGATGAACATATCGTTCACCAGCATTTGTTCCACCACCGGATGTCTTCCGCCCTTGATGTGGATACAGCCGTCATCGGTGATCTCGGGTCTCACATAGTTGTGAGCTTCGGAAACCTTTGAAAGGGAGCATATCACATCTATGTATGCGACTGCCCTGGCAGACTGCTGTATACGTGTGACTTCGGCCGCAACTCTGTCCCGGAGCTCGTCAAAAAGGGCATATTCCAGAGAAAAGAGCTTGTCTTCCGCTCCCAGGATGTCTTCTTCGATCTTTTTAAGTTCTTCGTTCGTGTATCTTTCCGCCCCCGCCAGAGTCTGCTTCCTGATCCAGTCGGCAGGCACCTGATCCTTAAAGGAATTGGTCACTTCAAAATAATATCCGAAAACACGGTTGTATTTGATCTTAAGATTCTTGATGCCCGTTTCATCCTTTGCCTTGGTCTCCAGCTGCATCAGCCAGCTTTTACCGTCGGTCTTTGCGGATCTAAGGCGGTCCACCTCTTCATTGTAACCTGTCTTTATTATTCCACCTTCTTTTATCTGCAGAGGAGGTTCTTCGGCAATACAGGAATCTATGAGTTCCGAGAGATCCTTAAGTTCATCGATCTCTTCGGTCTGTTTTTTCCAAAGATCCGACTTGAACTCTCCCGTGATCCTCTTTATGTAAGGCAGCATCTTAAGGGAGTTTCCAAGAGCCAGCATATCCCTTGGATTTGCGGATCTGTAGGAAACCTTGCTCATAAGTCTTTCAAGGTCATATATGGCGTCAAGATACTCCACCAGTTCTTCGCGGCTCAAGGCGTTTTCGCCCAGTTCCTCCACTGCATCCAGTCTTTCATTTATCTCCGCCTTCTTTATGAGAGGCTGTTCGATGAAATTCTTCAAAAGTCTTCCGCCCATTGCAGTCTTGGTGCGGTCCAGAACACCGAAAAGCGAACCCTTTTTATTCTTTTCCCTCATGGTTTCCGTGAGTTCAAGGTTCCTTCTGGTGGAATTGTCTATGATCATATACCTGCCCACGAAGTACTGTTCCAGGCGGGTTATATGAAGAAGGGAATTCTTCTGGGTATTAAAAAGATAGCTGAGCAGGCCGCCTGCCGCAAGTCTTCCGATGGGTATGCCCGTAACCGCCGCGTTGGGACTCTCTGCTCCGAAATGCTGTCTTATGGCCTTTTCACTTTCATCTTCACTGAAAACATAATCGTCAAGGACCGAAACGAAAATGTTCAGACGATCCTTCAATCCGTCCATATCCAGCCCGGAAACAATACATGAAGAATTGCATATGATCTCCGAGGGAGAAAATCTGGTGATCTCATCCACCGCTTCAGGCAGGCTTGAGACCTCTGTGACCATGAAATCGCCTGTGGAAACATCTGTGGTCGCCAGACCGAAGGCTCCGTCCACATAAACTATGCTCATGAGATAGTTGTGAGAAGCATCGTTTGCATTACTTACATTTAAGTTGGTACCGGGAGTGACTATTCTCGTAACTTCCCTTTTCACAAGCCCTTTCGCCTGTTTGGGGTCTTCCGTCTGTTCGCATATGGCCACCTTGTATCCTTTGGCCACCAGTTTGTCCAAATAGGTGTCCACCGCATGAAAAGGAATGCCGCACATGGGGGCTCTTTCCTCAAGACCGCAGGCCTTTCCCGTAAGGGTGAGTTCCAGTTCTCTGGAAGCGGTAAGGGCATCATCGAAAAACATTTCGTAAAAATCGCCCAGTCTGTAAAAAAGGATGCAATCCCTGTATAATTCTTTGGTTTCGAGATACTTCGCCATCATTGGCGAAACATCCGCCTGATTGATCTCCATTGATCATTCCTCCGAAGTAACATTCAGTTGATCTGCCATATCCCGCTTTGGGTAAATTTTTCTGCCATGGCAGAGGCATTATCTATGATCTGATCGTCGTAACCGTATGACTTCAACATGAGAATGGCATTTCTGGTCTCCGACGGTCCTGATTTGAGTTTGTAATCAAAGCATATCTCTCCGTTCTCCTCAAGGATCTCGGAAAAATGGAAATTCCTGTATTCATCCTTAAGCAGTGTTGTAAGCTCGATGTCGTGAGTTGCGGCGAACACAAGCTTGTTCTGTTTTGCAAGAAAAAGAAGGGACGAAGCGGATGCTGCGATCCTTTCCACGGTATTTGTGCCTCTTAAGATCTCGTCTTCGAAACACAGCACCGGAGTTTCGTCGTTGTCATCCATGATACGTTTTAAAGCCTTGATCTCTGTAATGTAATAACTTTCACCGGCTATGATATCATCAGAAAGTGTCATTCCCGTGATAACTTTAAAGAAAGAACCGGAATACTTTTCAGCAAAACATGTGTGGATGGTCTGGGCAAATATGGCATTTAATGCCACCGTCTTTAAAAACGTGGATTTGCCGGAAGCGTTTGAACCCGTTAAAAGTACATGTCTGTCCGTTTCCATGTCAGCGGGCACAGGGTTCGAAAGCAGCAGATGATAAGCTCCCGTAAAGCCCAAATGAGGCTTGCCCTCATGGGTAAGCTCGGGAACACAGTTTTCATCTTTTGCGGTTCTTAAACTGCTGACCGTGATCAGTGAATCGATGCGTCCCAAAGTCCGATAAACCCTTAAAATGTTCTCATCTTCGGTTGCGGCGCATCTTACTGCATTGGACATGGAAATGAGATCCAGATGAAGGATCATGTTAACGTACTCCATAAAGATGGACATGATGTCATAGGACACCGTGGTCTTTATGGCCCAGGAAGCTTTTTTCAGACGCTTGAGTCCCGCCACACCCTTCTTCAATTCACCGTTTTCTTCCGAAAGTTCGGGAATATCGAGTTTCAATATATCTGTGGCCACATTGTACATGGAGATTATATTTTTAAGGGAATAGATGTATCCGTCGGTTTTTCTCTTCTCCAGATAGTAAGTAGTGATGTTGTATATGATCACACCTATGGGGAGAAGCAAAGACACGGAACTGTTCAGCACTATCGAAACAACAACCGAGACAGCCAGCAGGACTATGTTAAGATATTGTACCCAAGCATTGTTGCTCTTTCCGTCCTTGAACACTTCTATACTGTTGTGGACATTAAAGCCCGGTCTTTTGGACATCATTGAAAGGGCATATTGCAGGCTCACCCTTTTGTCTTTGTTGTCAGAAAAGAAACCAATGAGTTTTTCACGCTTTTCCAGTTCTTCATTGTCAAACTCGGGAGTCCTCAGCATCTTGTAGTAACATGCCGAGCCCGCCGCGGAACAGCACTTGTCCGTTAGGAGCCAGATATAATCAAGATCCAGATCGTTGGCTGTAATGTCATCCACTGTAAAACCGTCATGAAGCTTTTTTTCCTGTTCAAAATACAGAAAGGCATCGTTTAAAGTACGTTCGTTAAAATCCTCCTCTTTATTAAAGGTGCCGTACTCTGCCATGATCCTGTTAAGTATCTTTTGTTTGTTGCGTTTGGCATCATACAGACCTTTGATCACGATAAAGATGAGTCCTGCCGTCAGAAAAAACAATAATTCCAAAACTGCCTCCGATGTTACTTTTTTACTGTCAAAAGGCACATGAACATGTCATGTGCCTTTCGGGTCAATTAAGCTCAAATGTCATTAATACGGGCTCGTGGTCCGAATTGATGTATCCTGTGTTAAGGTTCTCATATGTGATAACCTTAATGTTGTCGGATACGATAAAGCCATCTACAATGAATTCGTTGGTGTGGCCCTTTGTATAGGGCTCGTCACAGTCACGGCATGTCATGGCAAGGTTCTGCTTAAAATCCTCTCCGAAAAGATCCATGGCAAGAGCAAAATGCTCAGGGATCACGCTTCTGGGAAAAGGACAAGCCCATGTGGAATAGCCCTCGCTTCCTTCGGGTGAGAGCAGATCATGGTTGAAGTCACCGCCGCAGACTACGTAATTGCCGGCTTCATATTCAGCCTGCATCTCGCCGAAAAGCATGGAAGTCTGCCCTTCTCTGACACTGTCGTCGGAACCGTAAGCCGAAAGATGAACATTGAAAAGAACGATATATTTTCCGTTGTCCAAAGGCACCCTGGAAACGGAGTAACATCTGTCGAGATCTATGACCTTTGAGATGCTCTCGCTGATGGGAAGACTTCTTCTCTCGGCACTTTCGATCCTGTATCCGGAATAAGTCACAATACCCGAAGTGATGGTTCCGTGAGGCTCCAGAAAGGGATAGATTATAAAAGGCGATCTGTAGTAATTGTATGCATAAGTAAAATAATAGGGCTTGCTTATTACCAGGTTGATGAACTCCAATTCATTGATATGGTAGGTTCTGGTGGAATTTTCATCCACTTCCTGGAGCAAAAGGAAGTCGGGATCGTATGCCATCACCTTTTTAAGGGAAGCATTAAGGTTCTTGTAAACCGTATCTTCGGATTCTGCCCAGGACTGAGTACCTCCGTCCATGAAGAAATCAAAATCTGCCGAATAAGCGCCGAATCCGAGATTATGGGTCAGAACGGTAAAGGTTGCGTCTGTGTCCACCGCTTTTCCGGTATCAAAGGCATAATTCTTCCGGACGGCAAGATCAAGATGATCTTCTATCCTGTTGAACTTTAAAAGGAAATAAGCAACATAGCCCAAGATCGCAATGAGCAGAGCAAGAACAACAATTGCTGCAATGAAACATATCTTTCTCGTGGTTTCTTTTTTGCTTTTTGCCGCTTTTACTTTTGCTTTCATCCCATACACCTCCCGTTTAACCTAAACTCCTGTCTT
The DNA here is from genome assembly GCA_024698485.1 of Lachnospiraceae bacterium. Classification (GTDB taxonomy): domain Bacteria; phylum Bacillota; class Clostridia; order Lachnospirales; family Lachnospiraceae; genus RGIG3528. Next base: position 69,910 of record JAILRC010000019.1, read on the forward strand.
ATTCATCCCAAGACAGATCCGAATGCTCTGCCTTTTTGTCTCTCGTAAATAGATCATGAACGGCCTTCGCAGGCGATTTATCATTGAAAAGCACCTGACACACCTGTTCTACGATAGGCATCGAAACATCAAATTTCTTTGAAAGAGCCAATGCAGCTTTTGCACTGTAAACACCTTCAACCACCTGGCCCACAAGGCCCATGGCCGTGTCACAGGATTTTCCCTGTCCCATAAGGAAACCTGCATTTCTGTTTCGGGAGTGTTTACTTGTGCAGGTGACCATAAGGTCTCCCATACCCGAAAGTCCCGAAAATGTTTCCGGATGACCTCCCATTTTGACTCCCAGTCTTGATATCTCGGCAATGCCTCTTGTCATCAGAGCCGCTTTGGTATTGTCTCCGAATCCCAAGCCGTCTGCAATACCCGCAGCCAGAGCTATGACGTTTTTAAGGGATCCTCCCAGTTCGATTCCCAGAACATCCGGGCTTGTGTAAACTCGGAAGTATTCCGTCATAAAAGCATCCTGTATCTTTTCGGCTGCAGCCTTGCTGTGAGAGCCCGCTACAATTGTAGAAGGTATATGTACGGAGACTTCTTCCGCATGGGTGGGTCCCGAAAGAATGCAAGCTTCGCAATTGGGTATCTCTTCTTTGATGATGTCCGTCATGGTCATCAAAGTTTCCTCTTCAATTCCCTTTGCCACGTTCACTATGATCTGACCGTCTTTAACTTTCGGTGCGATGAGCCTTGCGGTTTTCCTTACAAAGATCGAAGCTGTGGCCATAACGATGATATCGATGTTTCCTGAAAGAGCCTCGTCAATGTCCGTTGTGAGTTTTACCCTTTCAGGCATTACGGCGCCGGGCAGATTTCTGATGCTTGTCCTGTCCTCCTTCATGGCGACTATCTCTTTTTCAACGGCACTCCAAAGGGTCACTTCATGACCGTTGGAATCCAGCAGGATCGCAAGAGCAGTTCCCCATGTGCCTGCACCGAGGATCGTAATTTTCATACTGTTTTCTCCTCTTTATCCTTTTTCTTCACCGAAAGTTTGTTTTCGTTGTGATTTATGAGGCGTACGATGTTTTGTCTATGATTGTAGAACGCTGAAATTGTAAATAAAAGCGTTACAAGTATCATATGAATGTTGCCCTGCGACGTGATGCCCACGAATACAGGGAAAAGCACCGAAGCAGTCAGGGATGCCAAAGACATGTACCTAGTAAAAACAAGGATGGCGATAAAGATCGCAAGGCCTATGGCTGCAAGTCTCCAGTCATAGATCAGCATGCAGGCTCCCATGCACGCTATTCCCTTTCCTCCTCTGAACTTGAGATAAAAAGGGAAAAGATGTCCGCATACAGCACCGAATGCGGTATAAAGCACCATGAGCTGATTCATGTCACTCATGGGCTCGTATTGAGGAAAAAGCACAAATCTGGTGAGCATAAGGGGGATTATGGTCTTGCCAAGATCGATCACCAGAGTGATGATGCCGGCCTTAAGACCCACAACCCTCAAAACATTGGTTGTTCCGAGATTGCCGCTTCCCTTGGATTTAACGTCCACATGATAGATCTTTCCGATGAAATAACCCGAAGAAAAGATCCCGAAAAAATATCCCATTATCAAACAAAATATGATCTGAAGAACAAAATAATCCTTAAACATTGATGTCCCTGCCTGTTAAACCGTTTCTTTTTCGTTTCTTTCCCTTATGATGAATTTAAGGGAAGTTCCCGCAAAGCCGAAAGCTTCACGGATCTTGTTTTCGATATATCTTGTATATGAGAAATGCATGAGTTTCTTGTCATTGACAAAGATCACAAAAGCCGGAGGCTTTACCGCAACCTGGGTAATGTAGAAGAGTTTCAGTCTTCTGCCCTTGTCCGAAGGGGGCTGCTGTAAGGAAACTGCCTGCATCATGATCTCATTGAGCACGCCTGTACCGATCCTTAAGTTCTGGTTCTGGATGATGGCATCGATGTGTTCAAAAAGCTTGTTCATCCTCTGGCCGGTCTTGGCTGAGATAAAGACGATGTCGGCATAAGGGATGAAAGAAAGGATCTGTTTGATCTTCTCCGTCATTTTGTAAATGGTCTTGTCATCCTTGTCTTCCACCGCATCCCATTTGTTAACGGCAATAAGAATACCTTTTCCCGCATCATGGGCTATGCCCGCGATCTTTGCATCCTGCTCCGTAACGCCTTCCTGAGCGTTGATGACCACCACCACAACATCGGCTCTTTCAACTGCAGCAACGGTCCTCACCATCATGAAATGTTCGATGTCTTCTTTGATCTTGGCGTGTTTTCTTAAACCTGCCGTATCAATGAAGACATATTCCTCGTTATTGTGTTTCACAACGGTATCGATGGCGTCACGCGTGGTTCCCGCAATGTCGGAAACTATGACTCTTTCGGCACCGATGAGTTTGTTGATGATGGAACTCTTGCCTACATTGGGTTTACCCACGATGGCGATCCTGGGTCTGTCGTCTTCCGTTTCTTCCGAAGTCCTGTCGCCCACAGCCTCAATGACCGCATCAAGAAGTTCACCGAAGCCCAGCCTGTTTACGGAAGAAACGGGAATAGGATCCCCGATACCCAGATTATAGAATTCATAGGTGTCGTTCATGAACTTGTTGAAATCATCCACTTTATTGACGCAAAGGATCACGGACTTCCCTGATTTACGAAGAATGTCGGCAACGTTGTAATCCGCGTCCACAAGACCTGTTTTAACATCAACAACGAAAATAACAGCGTCAGCAGTTTCAATTGCCACCTGAGCCTGCTCACGCATATAAGTCAGCATCATGTCGCCGTTTTCCGGCTCGATTCCGCCTGTATCTATTAAAGTAAACTGCCTGTCAAGCCAATTTATGTCGGCATAGATCCTGTCTCGTGTGACACCGGGAGTGTCTTTAACGATGGATATCCTTTCACCGGCAAGAGCGTTGAAAAGCGTTGATTTTCCCACATTGGGACGCCCTATTATGGCGATTATGGGTTTAGACATTAATGATTTCCTCCACTAAAGAGCTACCTTCAGATTTTACTATACTAACCTTTATTTGTAAAGATTTTTCGATGTCCGAAACCTTCATGTCATCCAGCAGAACGTCTTCTCCGGTCTTTAGAAGAACGCAGGGAAGAAGAAGTTTTTCGCCCAGTTCTTTGTCCTTAAGCTGAGCCACTATGTCCTGACCCGTAAGGAGTCCCGCTACAGTGATGGTATCACCGAAAAAGTTGTTGATTATGGGATAAACATTAACTTTGACCTTAGGAAACTTCCTGTTTATCTTCTCCACCTGATCACAGAGTATGGGATAGGCAAGGGTTCCCGTAGCCAGAGAAACCGTGTGACATCTGTCATCTCCCGTGAGCTCCTCCAGACACTCATCCACTTCGTAATTCAAAAGTCTCACCATGCCCACACCATTACCGATCTGGGGATACTCCTCATAGCTTTCAGCTTCCGGAATGGGAAGCTCAGCCTTGAGGTACCATTCGTCACTGGCATATACAAACCTTGTTCCGAATGCGGCCTTGAACTTTCTCTGCCACTTCTCGATCTGATGTACGACAGCAATAGAATCTTCTTTATTAAAGGTTTCCAGTTCAGTAAGCTTGCTTCTGTACTTGGTCACTCCCACAGGAACAACGGACAGGCTTTTCATATGCCCGATGTACATGGAAAGGTCGTTGATGGTCCTGTCCAGCTCTTCTTTGTCGTTCCATCCTTTACACAGAACGATCTGTCCGTTCATGTCTATGCCCGCCTGATAGAGTTTGGTCATATGATCCATCACCGTTCCCGCAAAACGGTTGTGAAGCATCTTGCATCGGAGTTCCGGATTGGTGGTGTGAACGGAAATATTGATGGGGGAAAGGTTGTAGGAAATGAGTCGGTCTATGTCCTCATCCTTCATGTTGGTAAGAGTTACATAGCTTCCAGAAAGGAAGGACAGCCTTGTGTCATCGTCCTTAAAGTAGATGGTATCTCTCATTCCCGGAGGGTTCTGGTCTATAAAACAGAATATGCACTTGTTGCGGCAGGATGAGTACTCATCCATGATACCGTCCTCAAAAACCAGTCCAAGTTCCTCGTCGGCATCTTTTTCTATGTCCAGTTCCCATTCCTCGCCGTCGGGCTTTTTCACCACCACAGTGAGCTCTTCATTGGCACACAAAAACTCGAAGTCAAATATATCCGTGACTTCGTGTCCGTTGATGGAGATCAGTTCATCTCCCGCTTCGATCTCCATTTCCTCGGCAATGGAGCCTTCAACTATGCTTTTTATGATCTGTTTTTTACGCTGTAAATGCATTTTTTATCCACTTAACTTCATTCCCAAGGATAGCCACCACATCAAACCTGACGGGGACCGATCCCGAAGGGATCTTTTTATAATTCATATAGGCAAGAGCGCCTTTTATGATCTTCTTTTGTTTTGCCGGAGTTACCGCTTCTTCCGGATAGCCTGCCTCAAGATCGTCCCTCAGTTTTACTTCCACAAAACACAGCCAGTTTTCATTGAGCCATCGATCTTCGACCACCAGGTCGATCTCGCCGCCCTTGAAATAGAAATTGCTGTCTTTTATCCTGCCGCCCATGGTCCTAATGTGTTCCGCAGCAAGTTCTTCGCCCCTTTTGCCCTTCTCTCTGGTGTTCATTTAACCCCTTTTCTTGGGCATTTTGCTCTCTGCCCTGTCTACCATCACAAGGATCTCCGCTACGACGCCGTAGAGCTCCTGAGGTATATAATCACCTATCTCCAGCTTCGACAGCGTTCCTGCCAGTTTCTCGTCTTTATGGACCGGTACATCCGTTTCCTTTGCCACCTCGATCATCTTGTCTGCCACATGGCCTTTACCCGTAGCCACGATCTGAGGCGCGGTTTCTCCGGGAATGTACTCCAGAGCCACAGCAGTCTTCTGTTTTTCCTTCTTGTTTTCTTCCATACCCATCAAACGAAATTTCCGATAAAACTGCGTCTGTGTATCTCGCAGGGACCGTATTTTTTAAGCGCTTCTATGTGAGCCGCGCTTCCGTATCCTTTATTTGACGCAAAATCATATTCCGGATATTTGTCGGAAATAAATTCCATATAACGGTCTCTGGTGACTTTTGCAATAATGCTGGCAGATGCTATTGAAAGACTCTTGGCATCGCCTTTGATGATCTTTACCTGTTTTTGCTTAAGTTCGGGAATGATCACCGCATCGTTAAGAAGTAGATCCGGTGCGGGATCCAGTTTTACCACTGCGGCTCTCATGGCTTCATATGTAGCCTGAAGGATGTTTATCTCGTCGATCCTCTCATGACCCACGATACCGATACCGTAGGAAACAGCTTTGTCCATGATCTCTTCGCTCAGTTCTTCCCTCTGTTTTGCGGTGAGTTTCTTGGAATCGTTAACATAAAGTATCTTACATCCTTTCGGAAGGATCACGGCGCCCGCCACCACAGGTCCCGCCAAAGGGCCTCTGCCCACTTCGTCGATCCCGCATATGTTTGCAAAATCAAAGTATTTGTTCTCGTAGATCAGCATATTGTCGATCCTGGCAAGTTCCGCAAGATATTTATCCTTTCTCTTTTTGCAGTCTTCAAGGATCTTGACAACACCTGCCCGGTCGTCGTCTTTATTTTCAAGGATAAAGGCATCTATCTCCGAAATGTCCAATTCCTTTGCTCTTTGTCTCAGTTCTGAAATGCCTGCCATTTGCTTTCCGCCTTATCTGTTGATGTCGGAGATCTTTTCTATGCTGATCTTTCCGAACTTTCCGCCTCTGAAGTCATCCGTTACGGTAAAGGACATCCTGTCCACATCGGGATCTCCGCCCTTTTTTAGACAGGCTTTTTTCTTACATATATCGTAAAGAAGTTCAAGACTGTCTTCTTTTTCTTCTACTCCGTATCGTCCCTTCACGGCTCCGGGATAATTCTTTACAAGATACCCCAGAAGTTTAAGGGCCAGTTCATGGGAATCGAGGATATTTTCGTTAATGGAACCGATCAGTGCTATGTTCGCCCCGACTCTTTCATCTTCAAATTTTGGCCAGAGTATACCCGGGGTGTCCAGGAGTTCAAGTTCTTTGGAAAGCCTGATCCACTGTTTTCCCGTGGTGACTCCGGGCTTGTCCCCGGTCTTTGTGCAGGCCTTTTTTGCATAGGAGTTGATGAACGTGGATTTTCCCACATTGGGAATGCCCAGGATCATGGCGCGGATGGGTCTGTTGATCATACCTCTTGCCTTATCCCTCTCGATTTTTTCTTTGCATGCTTCCCTGACCACATTCATAACAGGCTTTAAGTTACCGTTCCTGGCATTTGTGATAAGAACAAAATAACCTTTTCCTTCGTAATAGGCCTTGAATTCCGCCGTAACCGCATCATCCGCAAGGTCTGCTTTATTTATCAAAAGAACTCTGGGCTTTCCCGCAGCCAGTTCGTCTATATCAGGATTTTTTGAAGAGTAAGGGATGCGTGCATCGATAAGTTCGATGATGACATCAACCAGTTTAAGGCTTTCCCTGATCTCTTTCTTTGCTTTGGCCATATGGCCGGGATACCAGTTTATGCTTGCTTTGTTTTCACTCATATTGCACCTGCTTATCTGTCTTTGGTGTTGATCTTTTTTATCAGCGCCGGTTCGGGGGAGATCCTGAAAAATGCTTTTCCGATGATATCTTCCCGCACTACGGGACCAATGTTCGAAAAACGCGAATCTTCCGAGGAATTACGGTTGTCTCCCAGTACAAAGTATTCATTGTCCTCCAGCATCATGGGGAGTTCCGCAAGTCCCGGGATCCTCATGGCCTCCGTATTGATCACTTCTTCAAACTTTTCACCGTTAATATAGACCCATCCGTTGATGATCTCAACTGTATCTCCCGGAATCCCTATGACCCTTTTTACGTTGTTGTAGGAATGTTCGTTTGAACCCTGGTTGAAGACTATGACGTCGTTTCTTTTGGGAGCGTGTCTAAGGTAGGAAAGCTTGTTGATGAGGATGACATCTCCGTTATTCAATGTCCCGGACATGGAATCGCCCACCATTACAGTCTTTTCTACGGCATATCTTGTGATCAGCCATGCAAAAAAGACCACCGCAAGGGATTCCAGAAGAAGTTTTCCCGCCTTTTTCAGCCATATCACTATTTTCGGTGTTTTATCATAAAGATACATATCTGCCATAATAGTTAATTTTAATTGATTAACCCATTTTTGTAAAGGTGCGGCGCATGAAAAAGGACAGGCACGAAGCCTGTCCCGAATTAGGTCTTAAGTTATTTGATAACTTCCTTAACCTTAGCGCTCTTACCTTTTCTGTCGCGAATGTAGTTGAGCTTAGCGCGTCTAGCCTTACCTGTTCTGATAACTTCAACCTTCTCAACGCTGGGGGAATTGATGGGCCAAGTCTTCTCAACGCCGATACCGTTGGAGCTCTTTCTGACAGTGAAAGTCTCTCTTACGCCTGCATGCTGCTTCTTTAAAACTGTTCCTTCGAAAACCTGAATTCTTTCACGGTTTCCTTCCTTAACCTTTGCGGATACTCTTACAGTATCACCTACGTTGAAGCTGAACTTCTCTGCTTTAAGCTCGCCAGCTTCGATTTCCTTAATAATGTCGTTCATTTTACGACCTCCTTTTATAATAAGCCGTTCTTACTCAAAGTAATTGACAGCGGACCGACTTGTGTGCCGTGATATTATAATACCGAATTGTAGAAATTGCAAGAACAAATTTAATTATTTTTATCAATACCCGCTCTTTTTTCCAGCAGATCCGGTCTGTACTTCTTAGTGCGTTCCAGCGACTGTTCCTTCTTCCATTTTTCAACATTTGCATGATGCCCCGAAAGAAGGACTTCCGGAACTTTTAGGCCGCGATACTCCTCCGGCCGCGTGTACTGAGGATGCTCCAGAAGATCTTCGTTGAAGCTTTCATAAACAGCCGAATCATCGTTATTGAGGACTCCGGGGATCAGTCGTGATATGGTATCCATCATCACCATGGCAGGAAGTTCTCCGCCTGTGAGAACATAGTCTCCGATGGTGTAAAAATCGGGCTCCAGGATCTCAAGAGCTCTTTCGTCTATGCCTTCGTAATGACCGCAGAGAAATATGATGTCCTCCTCCTTCGCCAGTTCTTTTGCTGCATTTTGGTCGAACTTCTTTCCCCAGGGGGTAAGATAGATGGTTTTGGGCTTTGTAAAACTCTCGCCCTTTGCTTCACGGGCCTTTTGTATCTCTCCCGTAATGTGTTCCCAGGTCCTGACCACCGGGTCCGCAGCCATAAGCATTCCCGCTCCGCCGCCGTAGGGATAATCGTCCACTTTCCGATGCTTGTCCAGTGTAAAATCCCTGATGTTAACGGATCTAATGTTCAATATTCCTTTTTCAACAGCCCTTCCTATGATGCTCTCCTTCATGCAGGAATCGATCATATCCGGAAAAAGCGTCATCACATAAAAATTCATCTGAACCTCATTCTGACATTCCGGGCAGCAAATGTACGGTGATCTTTTTTTCTTCAAGAGAAATCTTTATCTTGCAGTCCTTAATGGCAGGGACCAATATCTCTTTATCTTTCGACTTGTTCTTAACAACATATACGTCGTTGGCTCCTGTCTGGAGCACTTCCGTAAGGGTTCCTATGCTGTTTTCCGCATCGCTGTCGCTGAAAACCGGAAGTCCGATGATGTCATATATATAATATTCCCCTTCATTTAAGGGAATCGCATTTTCTCTGGTAACCAGAAGGTCACATTGTTTCCAGCGTTCCACATCGTTGATGTTGTCGATGCCCTTGAACTTCAATATGGCCATTCCTTTAAAGTACTTGACCCCTTCCACTTCCAGTTCCTTGAGTTCCTTGCCGTTGTCAAGAAAAACCTGTTTAAGGCTGTCAAATCTGTTCAGATCTTCTGTTGTGGGATAAACCTTGACTTCGCCGTGTATCCCATGAGTGTTGGAGATCACGCCGACTCTCAGCATTTCATTTTTGTTCAAAACAAACTCCTTTTCATATGTTTCAGCATATGAACCAAGAAAGGCGCATGCTTAAACCTCTAAACATGCGCCGCCTTTCCTGTTACTGAAGTATTTCTACTACCACCTTTTTGTCATCCTTCGCAGAAGCAGCCTTAACTACCGTACGAATGGACTTTGCTATGCGTCCCTGCTTTCCGATGACCTTGCCCATATCGGACTCGGCAACCTTGAGGGATACAACCAGCGCTTTCTCGGTGTCCTCTTCGGTCACAACAACCTCTGAGGGATTGTCAACCAACGCCTTAGCGATGGTTTCAACAAGTTCTCTCATCATGATGCCAACCCTCCCGCTGATCTCAAATAATTACTTATTGATGCCTGCCTTTTTGAAAAGGTTAGCAACTGTCTGAGTGGGCTGAGCTCCGTCAGAGATCCACTTCTTTGCAGCTTCAGCGTCAACGTTGAATGCAGCGGGTTCCTTTGTGGGATCGTATGTACCGATCTCAGCGATGAAACGACCGTTACGAGGTGCTCTTTCATCTGCAACTACGATTCTGTAGAAAGGGTTCTTCTTTTCTCCGACTCTTCTAAGTCTGATCTTTACCATGATTAATTCCTCCGTAAATATATTGATACATTTATTTATGAATATCCTATTGATATTGCATACAAGTTTGTTAAAACGGGAATCCTCCCCGTTTACCGAAGCCACCGGGCATCATGGGCATCTTTCCGTGTTTGCCGCCCATCATTCCCTTTAACTGCTTCATCATCTGTTTCTGGCCTTCCACCTGTTTGATCAGGCGGTTGACTTCCGCAATATCCACCCCTGCTCCCTTGGCGATCCTTCTTTTTCTTGAAGGATTCATGATCTTTGGATTGGATCTTTCTTCGGGGGTCATAGAATTGATGATGGCCACTACGGGTTTGAACATATCATCATCGATCTCCGCATTCTTAAGAGCTCCCATGCCGGGAAGCATTCCCATGATGCTCTTGATGCCGCCCATCTTTTTCATCTGACCGATCTGTTCAAGGTAGTCATTATAATCAAATTCAGCTTTCTTGAACTTTCTGGCCATCTCTCTGGCTTTTTCTTCATCTACCGCAGCCTGAGCCTTTTCGATCAGAGAAAGCACATCTCCCATACCCAGGATACGATTTGCCATTCTGTCGGGATGGAAGGGTTCAAGGTCTTCAAGCTTTTCGCCCATACCCGCAAAGATAACGGGAAGACCTGTGACTGCTTTTACCGAAAGAGCCGCACCGCCCCTGGTGTCGCCGTCAAGCTTTGTAAGGATGACGCCCGTAAGAGGAAGTTTTTCATTAAAGGTCTCGGCCACATTCACCGCGTCCTGACCTGTCATGGCATCAACGGTGAGCAATGAGTTGGTGACAGGGAACTTTTCGGTGATCTCCACAAGCTCATTCATCATGGCTTCATCCACCTGTAAACGGCCGGCGGTATCGATGATGAGAAGGTTGAGCTTGTTCTCTTCAGCATATCTGAATGCTGCATCCACTATCTGCAAAGGCTTTTTGTCCGTGCCCATTTCAAACACCGGAACACCGACTTTTTCACCGTTTATCTTCAACTGCTCTATGGCTGCGGGACGATAGACGTCACAGGCAACCAATAAAGGCTTTTTACCCTTGTTTTTGTAGATCCCCGCCAGCTTTGCGGCTGTGGTGGTCTTACCTGCACCCTGAAGACCGCACATCATTATGGTAGTGATCTCATTCGCAGGCAGGAATGTAAGCTCCGTGTTTTCGGAACCCATGAGATTTATGAGTTCTTCGTTAACGATCTTGATGACAGTCTGTCCGGGAGTAAGGGAAGTAAGAACATCTTCTCCCACAGCCTTTTCACTGACGTTCGCGATAAAGTTCTTAACAACTTTAAAGTTAACGTCCGCTTCAAGAAGAGCCATCTTGATCTCTTTCATGGCTGCCTTTACGTCGTTTTCGGAAAGACGGCCCTTGCCGCGAAGACCTTTAAAAACATTTTGTAATTTTTCGGATAAGGATTCAAATGCCATTTTTTCTGATCTCTTTGATCAATTCTGCGATCCTGTCTCCCTGAGGTCCGCCGATGTTCTTGGCTATCTCTTCGATCTCGTCGCAGATCTTTGATGCTGTTTTGTATTTTTGGGCAAGGTGTAAAGCTTCCTCGTACATCTCAAGGCTCTTTTCGCAGTTCTTCACCGCATCGTGAACCCCCTGCCTGGAAATGCCCTCGTTTTCGGCAACTTCCGCCAATGAAAGGTCATTTAAGATGTAATCGTTGAATATTTGTTTTTTTCTTTCACTTAAAAGATTTCCGTAGAAATCATAAAGCAAAGAAAGCTCATAGACTTTTTCAAGTTGTTCCATACTCGCTTGTCCGGCAGGTTTGAACCTGTAAAGTAAATTACTTGCCACCAATGCAGCCGTGTAATCTTAACATATAAAAAATGGTCTGTCAAGTATTTTTCCTTACAGACCAAAACTTTTTATTTTCCAAGCATTGCACCGACTTTTTCAAAGTTCTCTTTTCTGATCTCTTCCCTGATCCTTGAACTGGAAACCGGACTGCCTTCAAATTCTTCTCTTTTTATCACGATCAAGTCAAAGCCCAATTCTTTGGACATCTTTTCAAGGAGACCTGTGTCTCCGGCCCTGTCTTTTCCGAATCTGAAATCGTCACCTACCACGAGAAGTCTGCAGTTCAGACGTTTTACAAGAATGTCTTTCACGAAATCTTCCGCCGTAACGGATGCCGTATCTTTGTTGAAAGGAAAAAGAATGAGTTTATCTATTCCGAGAGAACCGAGGATCTTTTCCTTTTCTTCTTCGGTGCAGATCCTGTTTTCATTGTTCATGATCTTGCTCTCATTTTGTATGTCAAATGTAAACACACAGGATTCCAGATCTCCTTTTTCCGAGAGCAATGTTTCCAGAAGTTTTCTGTGCCCGATGTGAACGCCGTCAAATTTTCCTACGGTAACAGCCGTCCCCGGGCTTTTAAATTTTTCAAGATCTTTGATAACCAGCACTTTGTTTTTCACATCCTTTACATGGACAAGAACATTTTTTCGGGCTTAAATCTTTTGTATCTTTCGTCAAAAACGTAAATGCCGCAGAAATTGCTTTCCGAATCGTAAGCCCTGTAAGTACATGACTCTACTTCTGTAGTAATCTCCTCGGCTCTTAAGGGATTGCCATTTTTCACCAGTTTGTCAAACTCGGGTTTTGTGTAACACTTCGGATACTCGGCAAAGTATTCATCAATGGGAAGAATGTACTTTTCAGGCTCTCCTTCCTCTGCTGCTTTTGCCACATCTGAAAGTTTAACAGCCGTTTCCAGTTCAAATCTTCCGGTCTTTTTTCTTTCCAGTTCCTTCATGCAGCCGCAGGTTCCGAGAGCCTCTCCCAGATCCCTGCAAAGACTTCTGATGTAAGTTCCTTTCCCGCAGGTTACCCTGATTCTTGCTTCTTTAAGATGACCTTCATCGTCTTTTTCAAAATCCAGAAGTTCAATGGAATAAATGGTAACCGGTCTTTTTGCCACTTCCGCAGTCCTTCCCGCTCTGGCCAGTTCGTAAAGCTTTTTGCCGTCAAGTTTTATGGCCGAATACATGGGCGGCGTCTGCATTATGTCTCCGGTAAACTTTTCGAAGACCTTTACAAGATCCTTTTCATCACAATTAACGGGAAGGGTCTTTATAACCTTTCCCGTCACATCTTCGGTATCGGTTGCGATCCCGAAAAGGGCCACAGCCTCATATATTTTTGTTTTGGCAGTTTCCATGTCGCACAGCTTCGTTGCGGAACCTATGCACACGGGGAGAACTCCCGTAGCCATGGGATCCAGGGTTCCCGTATGCCCGATGTGCTTGAAATGCAATATGCCTCTCAGCTTTGCCACCACATCATGGGATGTGAAACCCTGTTCCTTGTATATGTTTATAATTCCGTTGATCATTCCTGTCCTTCAGGCTCTTCTTCGTCTCTCTTGGGCATAGCGGCCATAACATCGTCGATCTTTTTGGACATGTTGACGCCGTATTCAATGGTCCGGTCTACGACAAAGGTGAGCTCGGGTGTATTTCTCATGTTCATGGTGTGGGCAAGCTTTCCGCGTATAAAACCCGCTGCGGAATTAAGTCCTTTAAGAGTGTTCTTCTTTGATTCATCATCCCCGAGAACACTCACCCAAACCTTACAGGTCTTGAGATCCGGGGCAACATACACATCCACAACGCTTGTAAAAGGATCGATCCTGGGATCATGGACTTCATCGCGGATTATGGACGAAAGTTCACGAAGAACCTCCTGGCTTACGCGTATGTTTTTAATGCTGTTCTTTCTCATTTTCTGGGTACCTCTACCATGGAGTAAAGCTCGATCTGATCTCCCTCAAGAAGATCGCCGAACTTCTCAAATACAAGACCGCATTCATATCCTGCATTTACTTCCTTAACATCGTCCTTGAAACGCTTAAGTGAAGCAAGATTTCCTTCGAATATGAGATCTTTGCCACGGGTGATACGAGCCTTGCAGCCACGAACGATCTTACCGTCAAGCACAAAGCATCCTGCAATGGTTCCGACCTGAGAAGCCTTGAAGGTCTGACGTACTTCCGCATGTGCAATGACCTGCTCCTCGAAGATGGGATCCAGCATGCCCTTCATGGCAGACTCAACATCGTCGATGGCATCATAGATGACACTGTAGTTTCTGAGATCGATCTGTTCTCTTTCGCAGATATCCTTTGCCGTATTATCCGCCTTAACGTTGAAGGCAATGATGATAGCATTTGAAGCTCCCGCAAGAGTGGCATCGGATTCATTTACGGCACCTACGCCGCTGTGGATGATACGTACAGCAACCTCTTCGTTGGAAAGCTTGATGAGGGACTGCTTGATGGCTTCAACAGAACCCTGAACGTCAGCCTTAACGATAACATTGAGTTCCTTGATGTTACCTGCCTGGATCTGTGAGAACAATCCGTCAAGCGAAAGCTTAGCCTTGGTCTCGGCAATAAGTTTCTCTTTATTCTGAGCGATGTAAGCATTGGCAATGGCCTTTGCTTCCTTCTCGCTTGCTGTGGCAACAACGATCTCACCTGCATCGGGAACCGAGTTGAGACCCAGGATCTCTACAGGCATTGAAGGTGTAGCCTGCTTAACTTTTTCATGCTTATCGTTGATGAGAGCACGAACCTTACCCATGGAAGAACCGATAACCACATTGTCACCGATCTTAAGAGTACCCTTTTGTACAAGGATGGTGGCAACAGGTCCGCGACCCTTATCCAGCTGAGCCTCTACAACGATACCACGGGCCTGACGGTCGGGATTTGCTTTGAGTTCAAGAACATCAGCGGTAAGGATGATCATCTCAAGGAGCTGCTCGATGCCTTCATGTGTCTTTGCGGATACGGGAACGAAGGTGGTGCTTCCGCCCCATTCTTCGGATACGAGACCGTATTCTGTAAGTTCTCTCTTAACTCTCTCTATGTTTGCGGTGGGCTTATCGATCTTGTTGATGGCAACAATGATCTCAACTCCCGCAGCTTTTGCATGGTTGATGGCTTCAATGGTCTGAGGCATTACGCCGTCATCTGCCGCAACAACCAGGACTGCGATATCGGTGGAATTTGCACCGCGCATACGCATAGCAGTAAATGCTTCGTGTCCGGGTGTATCAAGGAAGGTGATCTTCTGTCCGTTGATCTCGACCATATATGCACCGATGTGCTGGGTGATACCGCCTGCTTCTCTTGAAGTAACGTTTGTGGTTCTGATGGCATCCAGAAGGGATGTTTTACCATGGTCAACGTGACCCATTACGCAGACAACGGGAGGACGCTTAACCATCTTGCTTGCATCTTCTTCGTCTTCCTTAAGAAGCTCTGCCACCATATCAACCTTTTCTTCGTGCTCGGCGATAATTTCATATTCAAGAGCGATGTTCTCAGCCTCTTCGAAGGTGATGTCCGAGTTGAGAGAGCAGATCTTTCCTGCAAGGAAGAGTTTCTTAACGATATCGCCGCCCTTGATCTTCATCTTATCTGCAAGTTCCTGGATGGTAAGAACATCAGGGATGGTAATTGTCTTGATAGCATCTTCTTCAGGCTGTACTTTAACGGGTTCGGGCTTATGGAAAGCTCCGGCACGGTTGGGATCCTTAACGGTCTTGCCCTTCTTGCCACCCTGCATTTCATCATAATCCTCGAAACGCTTATTTGCTTTTTCTCTGTCCTTGCTCTTATCGTTTCTCCTGTTGTTCTGCTGTTTCATTGATTCAGCTATTTCAGGAGCGCCGGACCTCTTCTTGGGATCTCTGGAATGGGATACTGGCCTTGAATCATCCTCATCCTTGCCGCCTCCGAAGCCCTGAGGTCTTGTGGAGAAACCGCTGTTACGACGATTTCCGCCGTTGTTGTCTCTCTGTCCCGAAGGAGTGCCTGTGTTGCCATAGCTTCTCTGATTCTTGTTTTCGAAAAGATTGCTGTGGCCACGGTTGTTTCCGTCGTATTTGCTGTTGACTTCCTGGAAATGATTGCGATCGGATGCGGGACGATTGCCGTTTCTCATACCGCCCTGACGATCTGCGTTTCTGTTGTCTTTCAGATCACTTCTTCTGTCGGGACGTCCGTCGTTATTGAAAGGCCTTCTTTCGCCGTTCTGAGGACGGTCGGGTCTTCTGTCTCCCATATTGGGTCTCACGGGAGCTGCATCTGCGGCACGCTTAACAATATTGGGACGAACAGGTCCGCCCACAGTCTTGAAGACCTTCTCTGGCTGCTGAGGTTCAGCGGGCTTCTCTGCAGCTTCCGCAGCCTTTGCAGCTTCAGCGGCTTTTGTCGCAGCCCGAGCCTTTTCTGCTTCCGCCTGAGCTTTTGCCTTCTGCTCTTCAATGTTCTTTTCTATATCGGCAGCTTCCTTACGTGCCTTTGCCGCAAGTTCATCGGCTTTTGCCGCATCTTCTGCCGCCTTCTTTGCTGCCTGAGCCTTTTCAGCCTCACGCTTAGCCTGATTTTCTTTTAATTTTTCTCTCTTTAATGCTTCCAGATCCGTTTCGGATACAAAGGAACCGTGGATGAGACGATTGTCACCGTCATCACTGGAAATAACAACACCATTGATGGTTCTGGGACCGTTGCTCCTGGGACCGGCGGGACGCTGTGTTCTCTGGCCCTGAAAATTTGCGGGCTTTCTGTCCTGAGGACCGTTCAACATCTGTCTCTTCTGCTGTTGCTGCATCAGCTGTCTCTTTTCCTCGGGACCATCCAGCATCCTTCTCTGGGGCTGAGGGCTCCTGGGAGCATCTGCCATCTGTCTCTTCTGCTGTTGCTGCATCAGCTGTCTCTTCTCTTCTGGACCACTGAGCATCTTTCTGTGAGCGGCTCCCTGGGGAGCATCCGCAGGACGGCGCACAGGTTTCTGAGGAGCGGCCGATGTCGCTCTTGATGCTTCAGGTTTGGCGGGAGCGGCCTTTTTCTTTCCGAAATGGTCGCGCACCATCTTTATCGCATCATCCTCAATGGCATTCATGTGGCTGGCTACTTCCACGTTGTTTGCCTTGAGGAAATCGATCACTTCTTTGTTTGTAACATTAAGTTCTGCCGATAATTCGTTGATTCTTTTTTTTGCCATTAATTGGACTCCTTCATGTTCTTGTCAAGGGTTAACATCTTTTTTTGAAAGCTTTTGGCAAAGCCTTCATCAATTATTGCAACAGATGAGCGTTCTTCCTTACCTATTGCGTGTCCAAGTCCCTCCTTTGTGCCGAAACAATAAACAGGCACCTTGTAAAACGAGCATTTATCGTTGAACAGTTTTTTTGTGTTATCCGAAGCATCTTCCGCTACGATTACACAAAAAGCTTTTCCGGTCTTGACAGCCGTTTCCGTCTGAAATTCCCCGCTTTGAAGTTTTCCTGCTCTCTGCATCAGAGAAAGCAGGGATAAGATGTTTTTTACGGAATTATTTTCCATTGTTTTCCATCTCCTTGATGAGCTCATCATATACTTCATCGGGAATAGCTACGGAAAGGGATTTTGCGATCCCTCCGGATCTTCTGGCCTTTTTAAGGCACTCGGCACTGTCGCATATATATGCGCCGCGACCGTTGGCTCTTCCTGTCTTGTCGATCTTTATCTCACCCTCCGGTGTTTTAAGAACACGGATCATTTCCTTTTTGGACTTCTGTGCTCCGCACCCGGTACATTTTCTCATGGGGATCTTTTTATCTGCCATTTTATACTTCCTCTTCGGGAACCTCTTCTTCAGTATAATCTACGCCGGCATCCTGTGACTCCGACTTGATATCGATCTTATAACCTGTGAGCTTGGCAGCAAGTCTTGCATTCTGACCTTCACGGCCGATGGCAAGTGAAAGCTGATAATCGGGAACAATGACCCTTGCCTTCTTTTCATCGGGATCAACGGTAACGGATACGACCTTTGCGGGGCTTAAGGAATTCTCGATAAGCACTGCGGGATCTTCGCTCCAAACGATGATATCGATCTTTTCTCCGTGAAGTTCATCCACAATGGCATTAACTCTTGTTCCGTTAACACCTACGCAGGCTCCTACAGGATCTACATTGGGATCGTGTGAATAAACGGAGATCTTTGTTCTCTGACCTGCTTCACGGGAGATGTTCTTGATCTCTACGATACCGTCTGCGATCTCTGTAACTTCTTCTTCAAAAAGTCTCTTAACAAGTTCCGGATGAGTTCTGGAAACCGAAACCCTGGGACCCTTGGGTGAGTCCTCAACCTTTGTGACATAAAGCTTTACTCTTTCATTCTTGTAGAACTCTTCACCTTTGATCTGCTCTGTAACGGGAAGGATCGTTTCGATCTTTCCGAGGCTTACGATGATGTTGTAATTTCCTCTGTCGGGATCCTGGAAGCACTGGATGACACCTGTGACGATGTCACGCTCCTTCATGGAGTAGCTGGAGAAAAGAGCTCTTCTTTCTTCTTCGCGGATCTTCTGAACGATGACCTGCTTTGCTTTCTGAGCTGCTTTTCTTCCGAAATCCTTGGGTGTAACTTCAATGCTTACCGTATCGCCTGTTTCATAGGGTGCATTGAAACGGAATCTTGCTTCTTCCTTGGAGATCTCAAGATTTTCGTCCACCACTTCATCCACAACGGTCTTTTCTTCAAACACTCTGAAGGAAGCCGTTACTGTATCAAAGCTGATCTTAATGTTATCTGTTGATCTGAACTCATCCTTGCACGCTGTAAGAAGGGAAGCTTCTATGGTTTCAAGCATTACTTCCTTTGAAATACCCTTTTCCTTCTCGATCGCCTCCAGTGCAAGATTCAGTTCATTGTTTTCTGCCGGCGCTGCCTTTGCTGTAGTTTTCTTTCTGGCTGCCATTTTAAATTTTCCTCCTTAAATATACGACTTTTTTATTTTATAAATGTACCGCAAGATTGATCTTTGCGATATTAGATCTTTCGATAGTGTGAACAACTTCGTCATCCGTGGCCAGTGTCAGTGTCTTTTCATCAAAATCCTTAAGAAAGGCATTGAATTCCTTAACACCGTCAACCGCTTTGAAAAGTTTCACTTCAACTTCCTGACCGATGCTTCTCTTGAAGTCCTTGTCTTTTTTCAGGACTCTTCCAAGGCCCGGTGAACTTACTTCAAAAATGTATGATTCCTCGATAAAATCCTGTTCATCCAGTATATCATTCATTCTTCTGCTTACGATCTCGCATTCATCCACTGTGATACCGCCGGTCTTATCGATGTAAACCCGCAGGTAATCCGTACCCGCTTCTTTCACAAATTCCACATCAACAAGTTCAAAACCCAGTTCGTCACATATGGGAGCTGCGATCTTTTCTGTCTTTGAAATGTAATCTTCTTTTTTTGACATCTGCTTCTCCTGTATTTTGTCCGGTAATGCATATGTTATCTTTGCAAAAGTAAAGAGTGGATTCGCATCCACTCTTAACTAGTCAAATATATCGTATGTATTTATAGCATCTAAGCCCTTGGTTGTCAAGGCTTGTAACGGAAAAAGTTGATTTTCTCAAACTTTTTCTTTAAGCGATCTGGCCTTTCATGATCTCTTTTGCCTTTTCAACAGCCGCAGTGATGCCTGCAGGATTCTTTCCTCCTGCCTGTGCCATGTTGGGACGTCCGCCGCCGCCGCCCTGTACCAGAGGAGCAACTTCCTTAATGAGGTTTCCGGAATGAGCTCCGGCTTTAACAGCGCTGTCCGAAGCCATGGAAACAAGATTTACCTTACCTTCCGTTTCGGAAACGAGAAGTACGAAGATGTCAGCATACTTTTCTTTGAGGCTGTCGCAAAGGGTTCTGAGTCCGTTGGCATCAATACCCTTTACTTCTGCAGCTACCGCCTTCATATTTCCGATCTCAAATACTGCCTTTTCAATGTCACCCAGAGAATCATTTGCGGCTTTGCTCTTCAAGGATTCGTTTTCGGAAGAAAGAGCCTTGATCTGTGCAAAGAGCTGTTCGATCTTTTCACCCAGTTTATCAGGTGTGGTCTTTGCAATGGCAGCTGCGGAATGAAGCATGTTCTCAACATTGTTGAAATATGCAAGTACATTGGATCCGGTAACTGCTTCGATCCTTCTTACACCGGCTGCAATGCCGCTTTCGGAAAGGATCTTGAAGCATCCGATCTCGCCGGTGCTTGAAACATGTGTACCGCCGCAAAGTTCCTTGGAGAAATCTCCTACGGAAACAACTCTTACTTCCTTACCGTACTTTTCTCCGAAAAGAGCCATAGCTCCCGTCTTCTTTGCATCTTCAACAGCCATCACTTCCGTGGTGACCTTGATATTATCTTCGATGGCACGATTTACGATCTCTTCTGCCTTTGTAAGTTCTTCCTTTGTAACTGCACGGGAGCAGCTGAAGTCAAATCTGGTTCTTTCGCTGTCCTGATAGGAGCCCTGCTGAGCCACCTGATCCCCCAGGATCATCTGCAATGCCTTCTGAAGAAGGTGTGTTGCGGTGTGATTTCTGCAGGTCTTTGCCCTTCTCTCCGCATCAACGGTGAGAACAGCCTCGGTTCCTTCTTTGACACAACCGGATTCCACAAAACCGAAGTGTGCGATCCTGTTTCCGGGGATCTTTGTAACCTCCGTAACTCTGAAGGTTCCGTCAGCAGTCTTGATAACACCTGTGTCATGAAGCTGACCGCCCATGGTGGCATAGAAAGGAGTCTTTGCAAAAATGAGGCTTCCGTTCTGTCCTTCTTTAAGTATATCCGTGATCTTCTCTTCATCCGCAAGAGCAACCACCGTCTCTTTGAATGAAAGGGTGTCATATCCGGCAAATTCCGAAACTACACTGTCATCAAGAGCATCAAAGATTGAAGAAACATTCTTCTGGGCAAAACTCTTGCCTTCTCTTGCCTTGTTCTTCTGCTCTTCCATTGCGGCGTCAAAGCCTTCCGCATCAACACTGATGTTTTCTTCTCCCGCCATCTCTTCCGTGAGTTCCAGAGGGAAACCGAAAGTATCATAAAGGTAGAATGCGGTCTTTCCGTCGATTGCCATCTTCTTGTCTTCCTTAACCTTGTCGAGGATCTTTCTGAATTCCTTCATACCGTTTTCAAGAGTGCTCTCGAAACGGCTGATCTCCTTCTCAAGTTCATCAAGGACGAAGCTTCTGTTCTTCTTAAGAAGAGGATAACTCTCGCAATAAACCTCATCGATATAGATAGCAGCGATATTTAAAAGATCTGCCTTGGTGAGTCCAAGCTTTCTTCCGTGTCTAACCGCACGACGGATGAGTCTTCTGAGGACATAGCCCGCTCCTGCGTTGGAAGGTGTAAGCTTTGCTTCGTCACCGATGAGCATTACGCTTGTTCTTGTATGATCCGCAAGAACTCTCATGGATCTGGTGAGTTCTTCGTTATCGTCATATTTCTTGCCGGACTTCTTCTCGATGTATGCGATGGCAGAGGTGAAAAGATCTGTCTTGTAAACATCCTTTGTTCCGTTAAGGAAAGCAAGGTTTCTCTCAAGACCCCATCCTGTATCTACGTTCTTCTTTGCAAGAGGTGTGAGCTTGCCGTCCTTGTGCTTCTCATACTGCATGAAAACGTCATTTCCAAGCTCGGTGTACTTTCCGCAATGGCAGCCGGGACCACAATCGGGACCGCAATCCGGAACATCTGCTACATAGAACATCTCGCTGTCGGGACCGCAGGGACCGAACTCAAGACCCCACCAGTTGTCCTCCGCAGGAAGATAGTAAATGTTCTCTTTCTTGAAGCCTGACGCTATCCTGTACTGAGCACCCTCTTCATCTCTGGGTGCGTTCTCATCGCCTGCAAATACGGTAGCAGCAAGGTGATCTGCGTCAAAACCGAAAACCTGGGTAAGAAGTTCAAAACTCCATTTGCATCTGTCTTCTTTGAAATAGTCTCCGAGGCTCCAGCTTCCCATCATTTCAAAAAATGTAACATGGCTCTTGTCGCCTACGGAATCGATGTCGTTGGTACGAACACATCCCTGAACGTTGCAAAGTCTTGTTCCCAGAGGATGCTTCTGTCCGAGAAGATAAGGCATGAGAGGCTGCATGCCCGCTACGTTAAAAAGAACGCCTGTAGAACCGTCGGAAACCAAAGAAACCGCTCCGCAGTTCACATGTCCTCTTTCTTCGTAGAACTTGATCCATGCTTTTCTCAATTCGTTGGAAGTAAACTGTTTCATATAAACTCTCCTATATATGTTGGTCTGATTGATCGTTCAAAGTACAAAACTTTTTAGATTATAGAACAAAAGCTTTAGGTTTTCAACCAAAAACTCCCCCGGAAACAAAAAAAACAAAGAAGCCATCAGGTTCTTTGTCATTTTGGGTTGGGCTGTTAAATTAACAGTGAGCAGCTCGTATCGGAATCGAACCGGTGATTTCGCCGTGAGAGGGCGACGTCTTAGCCTCTTGACCAACGAGCCGTGTATTACTATACACTGTAAGTCAAAAAAAATCAAGTAAAACTTTTGTCTTTTTTTTGATGAATATTCTGAAAATTCATCTTTGTTAACATGCGACAGTAAAGTTTCTTTTAAAGTAAATTCTCGGAACAACTTTACTGTCGCATATTTGTAAACAAGTAATATTAATTCATGTCAAAAAGGTCCATCAGGCTGATCTGGTCAGTCTCGGGAATATCTCCTAAAAGCCCCAGTCTGGACATGGTATCAACGGCACTCTGAGGAGCTTTTGTTCTCTCTTTAAAGTTCTCCTTTGACGTAAAGGGACCGCCTTTGCACCCTTCATACATCAAGTCGGAAGCTTTTTCTCCCAGACCCTGAATGGAGTCGAAGGAAGGCATTACCTTTCCGTCGATGACCTGAAAAGCATGGGCTTTCGCTTTAAAAATATCTATGGGCATGAATTCCAGCCCTCTTGCATACATCTCCAGCACGCTCTTCATGTTCATGTAAGTGGTTTCATCTTTTGCCTTGGCAGTGTGATTGTCCAGGTTTGCCTTTATCTCCTTCATGTTCTTAAGAAGTTTTTCTTTTCCCAGACACATGAGCTCGTAATCAAATGCAGCCGCACGTATGCCGAAATAAGCCGCATAGTAGGCAAGGGGGTGATAAACCTTGAACCATGCCACACGGAAAGCCATCATGATGTAAGCCGCTGCATGAGCCTTAGGAAACATGTACTTGATCTTTTTACAGGATCCGATGTACCAGTCGGGCACATCATGTTCTTTCATCTCCGCTTCCCATTCTTCCGTAAGTCCTTTGCCCTTACGCACGCTCTCCATGATCTTGAAAGCATGTCCCGGTTCAAGGCCTTTGTTTATCAGATAAAGCATGATGTCATCACGGGTACATATGGCCTGTTTCAGGTTACATGTTCCGCTCTTGATGAGGTCCTGAGCATTATTGGTATAAACGTCCGTTCCGTGAGAAAGTCCCGAGATACGCACCATGTCCGAGAAGCAGTCGGGTTTTGTCTCACGTAACATGTTCATGGCATTGTCCGTTCCGAGTTCCGGAAGTCCCAGGGATCCCATGTCTATGCCGTTCAGATCTTCGGGAGTAATGCCCAGACTCTCCGTTCCATGGAAAAGAGAGATGACTTTTTTGTCATCCATGGGTATGGTCTTAGCATCAATGCCCGTAAGCTCTTCCAGACGTTTTATCATGGTGGGATCATCGTGTCCCAAAATGTCCAGTTTCAAAAGGTTGTGGTCAATGGAGTGGTAATCGAAATGGGTGGTGATGATGTTGGACTCCATATCATTGGCAGGGTGCTGCACCGGCGTGAAGGTGTCAATGTCTTCTCCCACAGGCAGAACTACAATGCCACCGGGATGCTGACCCGTGGCACGTCTGACACCTACGCATCCCGCGGAAACTCTTTCCAGTTCTGCCCTTCTGTGATGGATACCGTGATCCTCATCATATTTTAATGCATATCCGTAGGCCGTCTTTTCAGCCACTGTACCGACCGTTCCAGCTTTGAAGGTCTGTCCCTTACCGAAGATAACTTCCGTGTAGTCATGGGCCTTGGACTGATATTCTCCCGAGAAGTTCAGGTCGATATCAGGCTCCTTGTCGCAGTTGAATCCCAGGAAGGTCTCGAAAGGAATGTCGCATCCGTCTTTTACAAGCTGCTCTCCGCATACGGGGCACACTTTATCGGGCATATCAAAACCGCATATGGCCTGATGCTGGTACTCCTTCACCTCTTCCGAATCAAAGTCGGAATAATGGCATTTTTTGCAATAATAATGAGCAGGCAAAGGATTGATCTCCGAAATACCCGCCATGGTGGCAACAAAAGAAGATCCTACGGATCCTCTGGAACCCACCAGATAGCCGTCCTCATTGGATTTCCAAACCAGTTTCTGTGCAATGATGTACATAACGGAGTAACCGTTCTTGATGATGGATGAAAGCTCTTTTTCAAGTCTTGTCTCCACCTGAACGGGAAGTTTTTCACCGTACATGGAGTGAGCCTTGTCATGGCAGATTTTGGTCAGCATCTCTTCCGAATGTTCGATGATGGGAGGACACTTGTCCGGGCGCACGGGCTCGATCTTTTCGATCATATCATAGATCTTTTTGGGGTTGTCTATGACCACTTCATGGCATTTTTTGAGTCCCAGATAATCAAACTCAGCCAGCATCTCTTCCGTTGTCCTGAAGTACAGAGGCGGCTGACGGTCAGCGTCCTTAAATCCCTTGGAATGCATGATGAGTCTTCTGTAAACCTCATCCTCGGGATTAAGGAAATGACAGTCTGTGGTGGCACATACGGGTTTATTGTAGGTCTCGCCCAGTTTTACGATCTTCTCGTTTATAAGTTTAAGATCATCCTCTGAAGATATGTTGGGAAGCTTTTCGTCATCCAGCATGAAATTGTTGTTTCCCAAAGGCTGGATCTCATAGTAGTCGTAAAATTCACAGAGGCTGTCTATCTCATCCTGTGTAGCGCCTTCAACGATAGCACGATAAAGTTCACCGGCTTCGCAGGCAGAACCGATGATGAGGCCCTCCCTGCGGGCAGCCAGCATACTTTTGGGTATTCTGGGAGTACGGTTAAAGTAAGTCAGATGACTTTGGGATATCATCTTATAAAGATTGATGCGCCCCGTCTCGTTCTTTATGAGAACTATGCAGTGGAAAGGATGCAGTTTCTTAACGGAGTCAACGGAAGCCTTAAGGTTTTCGCTGATATCCGAAAGAGTTGAATAATCCTTTTTCTTTAATATGTCGCAAAGTTTTTGATAGATAAGTGCTGTGCATTCCGCGTCATCTACCGCTCTGTGATGGTTTTCAAGAGAAACACCCAGTTCGTCCGCAACCGTGTCAAGTTTGTAGTTCTTGAGATCTCCAATGAGACCCTTGGAAAGTTCAACAGTATCAACGATAGTGGGTTTCCACTCTATGCCCTGTTCCTTTGCGAACCTCTTTATGAAGCCTGTATCAAAAGGAGCATTATGGGCAACGATAACAGCATCACCGCAGAATTCAAGGAAACGCTTTAATTCATTTTCAATGACATCAGCGTCCTTTACCATGTCGTCGGTGATGTGTGTAAGGGTGACGATCTCTGTAGGTATTGGGATCTCGGGATTTACAAATACCGAATAACGATCCACGATCTCATTATTCCTGAGTTTCACTGCTCCGATCTCTATGATCTTGTCCCTGGACTTGGCAATACCTGTTGTCTCTATGTCAAATACAACCGTTTCCGCATCAAAAGTCTGACCCCCGTCATCTTTTACGATTTCCTTAAGGTCGTTCACAAGATAGATCTCACAGCCGTAGATTATCTTAAAGTTCTTTGCCCTCTCCGCCACTTCCGGATCCTTGCTCTTTGCAAGCTTATCCCTGTAAAAATGGAAGGCATCGGTGTAGCCCTGTACCACGCCGTGGTCGGTGATGGCCACTCCGGGGTGTCCGAAATCGAAGGCCGTCTTAATGAGGGTTTCGGGTGCAATAACAGCATCCATATCACTGAAGGTAGTATGGGCATGGAGTTCGATACGCTTTTCTTCGGAAGTGTCTTTTCTCTTTTTGATGAAATCAGGGATCTGCTTGATACCCACGATGTCAGCCATTTCGATTTCCTTGTCCCAGGCATCGAAACGGGCGCAGGCCTTCATCTTGATGCAATTTCCCTTTGCGATGTATTTAAGGAGTTCATCCTTGTCTTCCACAAGAGGGAAAAGCTTGGCATATACGGAGTCCGTCATGTCCGTAAAGGAGAACTTTACGATGTAACGATCTTTCTTTCTTGTAAGTGTAGGCTCTTCCACATTTATGATCTTACCGAAGACATAAACCTGAGACGGGCTGTCCTGGATCTCTGACAAAGGTGTGGTGACAGCTTCATCAGAATCAAAGAGGTTACCGTAAAACAGATCCGGATCCTCTTCCAGTTTTTTCTTGATAAATTTGGAACGTGCCTTGAATTCCTGCTTGAATCCTGCGACCTTGGGCTGGAATTTGTCTTTGCTTCCCGCATCCGCCTTTGTTTCTCCCGGCTTTTCCTTTTGCTCATTTCCTACATCTGCGGTTTCCAAAGCCTTGTTTTCCGCAGTCTTTTCCTGCTCTGCGGTTTTTTCGGCATTGGGTTCCACAATGCCTCTTTCCGTGATACGTTTCTTTACGGGAGTGATCTCAACAGGAGCATCCATGTAATAGACTTCTTCCTTATGTTCATATTCGGGAGTCTCACATTCTCTCCATCTGAAATCCACTTCCACATCAAAATTGTATCTTTCCGAGAAAACCTTTCTCAAAAAGTCCTTGATGTTTTCCGCGCTCATACGGTTTATAAAAGTATCCTCGGAAGAGATCACCATGATGCATCTTCCGTCTTCCTTCTTTTCAAAACATATGTCCGCATTATCCAAAAAGATATTGTTCATCTTGGACATGGCACTGAGTTCGTCCAAAAGGGCAGACTTTGCCATGTTCCAAAGGCTCTCGGGATCGTATTGTGAGGAAAGGGAATAATGAACGTCCAATTCCACCTGATTTCCGGTCCTGTTAAAAAATTGCATGGCAAGGGCCTCTTCCATGCTTTTTATATCTCTGTATTCAATTAAATGAACGGAATTAAGAACTATGGTGACCTTCTTCTTTCCCTTGCAGGCCTTGACCTTGTCCACGTCCACATCCGCAAAGGATCGCTCCACATTCTTCTTTACTTCCAACCCCGTAAATACATCAAATAAGCTCATTTAATTCCTTTAAAAGCTCCGGCAGAAGCTCTTCTTCCTTACATTTTTTTATTATCTCGCCTTTTTTAAAGATCATTCCGCTTCCCTTGGTGCCGGCAATGCCAAGATCCGCTTCTTTTGCTTCTCCCGGACCGTTGACCACACATCCCATCACTGCGATCTTAAGATCCAGAGGATAGTCTTTCACAGCCTCGTTCACCTTTTCCGCCAGGGAGATGAGGTCGATCTCAGTCCTTCCGCATGTGGGACATGAAACCACTTCTATGCCGCCCTTCTTTAATCCAAGAGTCTTTAAGATCTCTTTTGCGGCATAGATCTCTTCCACGGGATCCGCAGTCAATGAAACCCTTACAGTGTCACCGATACCCTGACCCAGGATCATGGCAAGTCCCGCGGAGGATTTGATAAGTCCACGCTTCAAAGTTCCCGCTTCGGTGATGCCCACATGAAGCGGATGCTTTGTCCTGTCCTTGATCAGCTCATGGGC
Organism: Lachnospiraceae bacterium; assembly: GCA_024698485.1. Classification (GTDB taxonomy): domain Bacteria; phylum Bacillota; class Clostridia; order Lachnospirales; family Lachnospiraceae; genus RGIG3528. The sequence goes on from JAILRC010000019.1 coordinate 97,112, forward strand.
TTTTACGCACATCAGAACATCCGATGCTTTAATGCTGATGACCAGATTATCATAGCCCATGTCTTCGATAATTGCAGCTTCCTTCAAGGCACTTTCCGTGAGTCCTTCGGCCGTAACGCCTCCGTATTTTTCCAACAGATCCTTTTCAAGAGAGCCGGAATTTACTCCCACTCTGATGGGAATGCCCCGTTCTTTGGCGCAATCCACCACTTCTCTCACATGTTCCGCAGAACCGATGTTTCCGGGATTGATACGGATCTTGTCGGCACCGTTCTCCATGGCAAGTATGGCCAGACGGTGGTCGAAATGTATGTCAGCCACCAAAGGAAGGTCGATCTGCTTCTTTATCTCGGCCAGCGCAAATGCTGCTTCTCTTGAAGGAACCGCACAACGTATGATCTCACACCCCGCCTTTTCAAGTTCCTTTATCTGTGCTACCGTGGCCTTTACATCCTGTGTTTTTGTATTGGTCATGGACTGAATGGCAATGGGATTATTTCCGCCGATGGTAACATTTCCTATTTTTATTTCATTTGTGATCATTCTCATAATCATCTACCTATAAGCCTTCTGATGTCGTTATAAAATACAAATACCATAAGGAGCATGAGGAGAGCAAAACCTACAAGGTTCACCACAGCTTCCATCTTACGGTTCAGGGGTTTTCTCCTTACAGCTTCAACAATGAGGAACAGAAGTTTTCCTCCGTCCAGCGCCGGAATGGGCAAAAGGTTCATGACTCCCAGGTTTGCGGAAAGAAGTACCGAAATGTACATCATCTGGAGCACCACTTCAAGTACTGATCCCTCCGCCTTTGTCTGTTCGTAACTCTCACCGATCATATCAACAATGGCTATGGCACCGCCCACATCATCCTTGCTGAGTTTTCCGGAAATCAGCTGACCGAGATTTTTAACAGTTGAAACGATCCAGTATCTGACTTCAACAAAACTGTATTTTACAACCTGAAGAGCATTTGCTTTGACTCTGTCAAGATTGATCTCAAAGCCCACCTGATAACCTTCCGCCTGAAGTAACGGCGTAACGTTGATCACAATTTTCTCGCCTTTTCTTTCAAGAGTCATCTCACAGGGTTCTTCCGTCAGAGGATTATTGTTGAAATAGTTTCTGAGTTCACTTCCGTTTGCGATCTCTGTGCCGTTGACCGCAACTATCACATCCCCCACCTGAGCTCCCATGTTTTCCAAAGGACCGCCTTTAACCAGTTCTTTGATATCCGCGGGGTTTTCTCCCGCATTGTAAGTAAAGCCCACCACATATTTACGGTATTTTGTGGGATAGATCGTGGCAGTGTGTTTCTCGCCGTCTCTTAAATACGTGATCTCTATGGGAGATCCGTCGATTTCATTGTAAAGGAAGTAGGAATCTCCCTCTCTTCCGATGGAAATCCCTGTTTTTCCTATCTTCTTTATCTCGTCTCCTGCCTTGAGTCCCGCAACATCCGCAGGAGAATCCACGTAAACCCTGTTAACGATGGCAGGATCATATCCCGCGATCCCGATAATTACAAGTGAAAACAAAAATGCAAGGATAAAATTGAATAAAGGTCCCGCAAAGATCGTGGCCATTCTTGCCCAGACGGATGCGGAATAAAAACTGCCTTCGGTAACGGTGTCGCTTTCAAGATCATCCTCTCCCAGCATCTGGCATGCTCCGCCGAAAGGTAAGAGTTTTAGGGAATATTTGGTCCCTCCGAATTCCTTTCCTATGATGGTGGGACCAAGGCCCAGGGAAAATTCCACAACTTTTATGCCGTTCTTCTTTGCCACCAGCAAATGCCCCAGTTCATGAAAGATGATGATAAAGGAAAAGATCAACAGTGCTATTACTATTCTCATGCTTCAAAAATACTCCTTTAACGGGTTCTGTATCCTTTTAAGGATACCTTCAGGTTGTTCTCAAGATCTATGATGTCTTCCAGAGAAGGATTGAGTTTTACTTTATGTTTTGCCATCTCGTTTCCTATGAGATCCGCAATGTCCGTATAACCTATCTTCCCTTCAAGGAATTTTTTGACCGCAATCTCATCTACCGCGTTATAGACCGTGGGCATGGTCCCTCCTGTACCGATGGCTTCATAAGCCAAAGGAAGAGCGGGGAAATTCTCGTTGTCCGGAAAATCGATCACAATGGAACTTATCTCCTTAAAACTCAGCCTTTTTGCTGTCCTTTCCCTTCTCTCGGGATAATAAAGTGCGTACTGGATGGGAAGTTTCATGTCCGGAACTCCCAATTGCGCAATGACTGCCCCATCGGTAAATTCTATCATGGAATGGATTATGCTCTGAGGCTGGATAACCACTTCAATATCATCCGGTTCCACATCGAAAAGCCACTTGGCTTCCATTACTTCCAAACCTTTGTTTACCATTGTAGAGGAATCGATGGTGATTTTTCTCCCCATGTTCCAATTGGGATGTTTAAGGGCATCTTCGGGTCTGATGTTTTCCAGTTCACTTTTTTTCTTTCCTCTGAACGGTCCGCCCGAAGCGGTGAGAAGGATCTTCTCGGGGCGATTGCCCTGAGCTCCCTGAAGGCACTGGAATATGGCAGAATGCTCGGAATCTACCGGAAGGATCCTGACCTTATGTTCCTTTGCCAAAGGCATGATGATATGACCTGCGGTAACAAGAGTCTCTTTATTTGCCAGAGCTATGTCCTTACCTGCTTTGATGGCTTCTATGGTGGGTCTGATACCTACCATGCCCACAAAGGCGGTCACAACAATGTCGGCCTCATCCGCACAGGCGCAGGCAATGAGTCCTTCCATGCCCCAGGTCACTTCGCACTTAAGGTTTTCAAGTTTTGCTTTTTCTTTGAATTCCTTTGCTTTCTCTTCCTCGAACACACACACAAGTCGGGGAGAAAATTCTTTTACCTGCAACAAAAGAGCATCGACATTGGAATTTACAGCCAAGGCTGCAATCTCTATGTCCCCGTTATGTCTTACAACGTCTAATGTCTGGGTACCTATGGAGCCTGTGGATCCCAAAACGGAAATACATTTCATAGACTAACCTCTTCTACGTTATTACCATTAAAGCGGCTCATCCCGTCTCTTCGGAAAAAGAAACGAGAACGAACCGCCGTTTAGTTTATTTATCCATGTTTGATCTATCTCAAAAACAATTTTGCAAGATAAAAAACACAAGGTGCAACAAAGATGATACTGTCAAATCTGTCCATTATGCCGCCATGACCGGGGATCAGATGTCCGTAATCCTTGACGTTAAAATTACGCTTGAAGGCCGATGCCGCAAGGTCTCCCACCTGAGAGATCACAGCACCCGCTCCGCAGATCACAATAATTCCCAAGTAATCAAGGAAATGTATCCCGAAGCCCAGATCCAGCACAAGTTTATAGATGAGACCGAAGGCAATGCTGGACAGAATACCGCCTATGCATCCTTCTACGGATTTCTTGGGAGAAAGTTTTGGAAAAGCCTTGTGTTTTCCGATCGCTATGCCTGTAAGATAGGCTCCCGAATCCGAGATCCAGGAACAAATAAATATGAGCCATACTATAAAAGCACCGTGAGACACCTGCTCTCTTGTCTGATAGATATAGGACAGTCCCAGTCCCACATAGATGAGACCCGAAAAAGCCATAAGCACCTGCTGGCCCGAATATTTGGGATAAAGAATGACCATGCATGCAAAAAGGACGATGAGGTACATCATGAACAGAGGCACCAGAAGATCCGACCTTTCAAAATAAACGGCTCCGTAGAGAAGTCCCAAAGCCACATATGAGATCACAGCCACCATGGACTTGTGAATATTGACTATGCGCATAAATTCCATCATGCCCACTGCAGAGATGAGCAGATTAACAGGAAAGAAGAACCAGCCTCCGGGAATGATGGTGGCAAAAGCTATGACCGTAAGAACAGCAGCACTTCTGACACGCACCCACAAAGTTTTTCTCTTCTCTTTTTTCTCATCATTGTAATTGTCCGACATGCTTATCTGACCCCTCCGTATCTTCTGTCTCTTGTATTGTAATAGTCTATTGCTTCAAGAAGGTCTTTTTTGCTGAAATCAGGCCATAAAGTATCGGGAAAATAGAATTCCGAATAAGCCGTCTGCCAAAGCAGGAAATTGGAAAGTCTTTGTTCTCCGCTGGTCCTGATGAGGAGATCCGGAGCAGGCAACCCCGCAGTGTCCAGATGAGCCTCTATCACGTCCTGATCTATGTCGGCGGGATCGATTTTACCCTCTCTGACTTCTTCCGCTATCTTCTTCATTGCTCTGGTGATCTCGTCTTTTCCGCCGTAATTGATGGCGATCTGAAGTCTGAGACCCGTATAATCCTTTGAGGCTTCCTCTGTCTCTTCTATTTTTTTGATGATATCCGGATCAAGTTTCGACCTGTCTCCGATGACCCGTACTCTCATATTGTTCTTCTTTGCGTTGTTAAGACTGTCGCTTAAGTAATTTCGAAGAAGGTCCATCAGCATATCCACTTCTTCCTTGGGTCTGGACCAGTTTTCGGTGGAGAATGCATAAAGGGTCACATATTCGACTCCTGCTCTGTATGCCTCTTCACAGATCTTTTCAACAGTCTTTCCTCCGGCTTTGTGACCTGCCGTTCTGGGTAATCCGCGTTTCTTTGCCCATCTGCCGTTACCGTCCATGATGATGGCAATATGTTTTGGAACTGCTTTATTTGAAAGCTCTTCAGCCATAAGTATCTTCCCTTTCTGCCCCAATTTCTCATATATTCGGGATTTTTATCATAAAAAACCCACCTGTTCATTATAGGACAAGTGGGGGTCTTTTACAATAATGGAAATTCGGAAAATTATACTGTCATAATTTCCTTTTCTTTTGCGTCCGTCATCTTATCGATCTCGGCAATACGCTTATCCGTAGCCTTCTGGATCTCATCCTCGATGGACTTCTCTTCATCTTCGGAGATCTCGGAACTCTTTCCCATCTTCTTGATAACGTCCATAGCGTCACGACGGATGTTTCTAACGGCAACCTTGGCATTCTCGGCGCTCTTTCTGATATCCTTTACAAGGCTCTTTCTGCGTTCCTCGGTAAGTTCGGGGAACACAAGTCTGATGACTTTACCGTCGTTGTTGGGTGTGATACCCAGTTCGGAAGCAAGAATAGCCTTCTCGATCTCTTTGATCATCTTGGATTCCCAAGGCTGGATCTGAATGATCCTTGCTTCGGGAACGGAAACGTTTGCCACGCCCTGAATGTTCGTGGTAGAACCGTAGTAATCCACCTTGATCTTGTCAAGAAGATGAGGATTGGCACGTCCTGCTCTGATGGAAGCAAATTCTTCGGAAAGGACCGAAATGGTCTTTTCCATTTTCTCGTCATAAGGTTTAACTTTATCGTTCATAAATATCTCCATTCGATCAATCGGCAGTGATCACTGTACCACTTGCTTTTCCTGTAGCCGCATTGACGATTCCGTCCTTCTCCAAAAGGGAGAAAATGAAAAGCGGCATCTTGTTTTCGTGGCAAAGCACTGCGGCCGTCATATCAATAACTCCAAGCTTATTGTCGATGATGGTACTGATCTCCATCTTATCGTACTTCTTCGCATTGGGATTGGTGTTGGGATCGCTGTCATATACACCGTCAACAGCCTTAGCCATAAGGATCATGTCGCAGTTAAGCTCGATGGCCCTGAGTGCCGTAGCGGAATCCGTCGAGAAGAAAGGATGACCGGTTCCTCCCGCAAGGAAGACCACCTTACCCTTTTCAAGATCTTCAACAGCATTATCTTTTGAAAACAGTGAAGTCATGCTGCCGCAGGCAAAAGGTGTATAGATGCTTGTGCCAAGTCCCAGATAACGGAAGATGTCACTGACATAGATACAATTCATTACCGTGGCCAGCATACCTATCTGATCCGCTTTCACCCTGTCTATGGTCTCGCTCTTTCTGCCGCGCCAGAAGTTTCCGCCGCCAATGACTACAGCAACCTGAACGCCTTCTGCGACGAGTTTTTTAACCTGTTCGCCTACCATGATGCAGGTTTCTTCGTCAAAGCCCGTCTTCTTGTCACCGGCAAGTGCTTCTCCGCTAAGTTTTAAAAGTATTCTCTTGTATTTAGCCATTTAAACAGTCCCTGTCCTATTCAAAAATAGAGTCGATATCAAGTTCTGCATATGCAAGTGAGCATGATCCGTCAAGAACGGCACCGTTGTTCATCTGAACGGACTTAGCCTTGATGTTGCCCTTGATGATAGCTGTTGAATCAAGTACAATAGGTCCGTTAACGTCAACTTCGCCCTTGATAGCGCCTGCAAAAACAGCGGATGATGCTGTAATATCACCGACAACGATCGTTCCCTGGCTGATCTTTACGCAGCCTTCACAGGTGATGGAGCCGTCAAGTCTGTCTGTGTTGACAAATACTTCGGAAGCCATGGAATTACCCGTAACCTTACCGGAAATGGTAAGCTTGCCAAGGCACTCAATGTCTCCGTTGATGGTTCCCATAACATCCAGTGAGCAGTCGGAAATGATGGAACCGTTGATAGTTGTTCCCTTAGTGATAAGAGTAACCTGAGTCTCATCAGTTGCGCTTGTATCCCTGGCTTCTCTTGTACGTCTCTCGGCAACATCGGGAACAGGTCTGGTGCTTTCGGGAGCCTTCTCGGCCTTCTTCTTTTTGTCATCCTTTGCCTTTTCCTCTTCGGAATCCTCTAAGATGGATTCAAGAAGTTCTGCATCGATATCTGCAGCATCTACCTCTTCATCCTGAACATCAAAGAGATTGTTTTCGGAAGCCTCATTGTTTTCATTTCCAAGCTGATTCTTTGCATCATTAAATAAACCCATAGTTACCTCCCATTTTTTGTATGGTATTTTAACATATAGCATATATGATGGATATAACGACTTTTTCGTTGCCAATTGTCCTCTTATCTCATCATGATATTTAGTATCATAGCACATTCTGAACTATTTGCAAACATAAAAAATGAGCCTTATACCGAAAAATTAAAAAAAGGACGGATTTTTCCGTCCTTTATTAAATGTAAATTTAATTTTTCTTGTAACGCTTTATTTGAAAGCATCTGCGGCAACAGTAACATTTAATGCTCTGTCATTGCCTTCGGGAGCCTTGGGTTCCTTATCGAAATCGGGATTCTCCTGCTTTGCTTTACGATACTTGAAGAAATCCATGGCAACCTGAGGGAAAAGTGCATATGAAAGCACGTCCTCATCCTGCTGGATCCACTCTTTGCACTCTTCACGGAACTTGTCCAACTGAGGAGGAATGAGGTCTGCGGGACGACAGGTGATGGGCTCTGCATCGCCGATAGCCTTCTTCTGTACTTCCTTATTGAAAGGCTTTACTGTCTTACCGAACTCACCTGCAAGGATCTTCTTGGACTCTTTGGTGATCATCTTGTAACGCTCACCGGAAAGTACATTGAGAACAGCCTGTGTTCCAACGATCTGTGAAGAAGGTGTAACAAGAGGGGGTTCACCGAAGTCCTTACGAACGTTGGGGATCTCTTTGAGCACTGCTTCATACTTATCCTCGGCATGAGCTTCCTTGAGCTGTGACACAAGGTTTGAAAGCATACCGCCGGGTACCTGATAAAGAAGTGTCTTGATGTTAACACCCAGAACCTTGGGATTAAGAAGACCGTTCTTAAGAACCTCTTCTCTGTAAGGTCTGAAGTAATCTGCGATCTCGGCAAGAAGATTCTGGTCGTAACCCGTATCATAAGGTGTTCCCTTGAAGGTCTCAACCATAACTTCTGTTGCGGGCTGTGATGTACCCATGGAAAGAGGGCTCATTGCGCAGTCGATGACATCAGCGCCTGCTTCTACTGCCTTAAGGTAGGTCATGGAAGCAACGCCGGATGTGTAATGGGTGTGCATCTGCAACGGTATCTTGGAACCGTTCTTCAAAGCGCCTACAAGCTCTGTAGCTGTGTAAGGAACAAGAAGACCTGCCATATCCTTGATACAGATGGAATCTGCACCCAGATCTTCTACAGCCTTTGCCATCTTCTCCCAGTATTCAAGAGTATATGCATCACCGAGAGTATATGAAAGAGCGATCTGAGCATGAGCGCCTTCCTTCTTTGCTGCCTTTACTGCAGTTTCAAGGTTACGAAGATCGTTGAAGCAGTCGAAGATCCTGATGATGTCGATACCGTTGGCAACGGACTTCTGAACGAAGTACTCTACCACGTCGTCGGAATAATGGTTGTAACCCAGGATGTTCTGTCCGCGGAAAAGCATCTGTAACTTTGTGTTGGGAAGATGCTTCTTGAGAGTTCTGAGTCTCTCCCAGGGATCTTCCTTAAGGAATCTGAGGCAGGCGTCGAAAGTTGCACCGCCCCAGCACTCTATTGAATGATAGCCGACCTTGTCCATCTTTTCCAAAATGGGAAGCATTTCGGAAGTGGGCATTCTGGTAGCGATCAAAGATTGATGGGCATCACGAAGTATTGTTTCGGTAATGCCGATAGGTTTCTTTTTAATGTCAGCCATAAGTTTACACCCTTTCTGTTAATCACACACCGAAAATAGCCATGAATACACCGGCTGCAACTGCCGTACCGATAACTCCGGCAACGTTGGGTCCCATAGCGTGCATGAGAAGGAAGTTTGTGGGATCCTCTTTTGCACCCACCTTCTGGGAAACACGGGCTGCCATGGGAACTGCAGAAACACCTGCGGAACCGATAAGAGGATTGATCTTGCCGCCTGAAAGCTTGCACATGAGTTTTCCGAGAAGAACACCGCCTGTGGTACCGAAAGCAAAAGCTACAAGTCCGAGAATAACGATCTTGATGGTTGTCCACTGAAGGAAGTTCTCAGCACTTGTGGATGCACCAACGGATGTGCCCAGCATGATGACTACGATGTACATAAGAGCATTCTGAGCTGTCTCTGAAAGCTGCTTTGTAACGCCGCACTCTCTGAAAAGGTTACCCAGCATGAGCATACCTACAAGAGGAGCTGTGGAGGGAAGAAGCAGGCAAACAACAACAGTAACGATGATGGGGAAAAGGATCTTCTCAAGCTTGGAAACGGGACGAAGCTGTTCCATCTTGATCTTTCTCTCCTTCTTTGTTGTAAGAGCCTTCATGATGGGAGGCTGGATGATGGGAACCAGAGACATGTAGCTGTAAGCTGCTACCGCAATGGGGCCCATGAGGTTTGTCTGACCAAGCTTACCTGCAAGGAAAATGGATGTAGGGCCGTCAGCACCGCCGATGATGGAGATTGCTGCTGCTGCCTGGCCATTAAATCCGAGAAGAATAGCAAGAAGGTAAGCTACGAAGATACCAAGCTGAGCTGCTGCGCCCAGGAGGAAACTTCTGGGATTGGAGATCAGGGGTCCGAAGTCTGTGGCAGCGCCGACTCCAAGGAAGATCAGCGAAGGGAAGATGGACCACTCATCGAGTCTGAAGAAGTAGTACAGGAGACCGCCGGCATGTTCCATGGCGCCTTCACCTGTAAGGAAATTGTAAAGATACATTCCGGTCTCTTCAATATACTTACCGCTTTTTGCGATAACCAACTCGCCGTCGGAAGTCATGACTGTGGTATAAGGCTCAGCCATGATCGAGGGATAAATGTTTACAAGAAGCATACCGAATGCGATCGGTACAAGGAGCAGAGGCTCAAATCCTTTTTTGATACCGAGGTAAAGGAATACAAGAGCCACAAGGATCATGACATAATTGCCCCAGTAAAGGTTGGCAAATCCTGTCTGTTCCCATAAATTCAATAAGGTATCACCAATATTCATGAAGCTTACCCCTTTTCTTAATTAAGTGTTGCTATAACAGTGCCGCCTTCAACCTGAGTGTTAACCTGGCAATTAATGGAAGCTACTGTGCCGTCCTGAGGAGCTGTGATCTCATTTTCCATCTTCATTGCTTCAAATGTAAGAAGAACCTGTCCCTTCTTTACGCTTGCACCTGCCTGAACATTGATGCCTGTGATCTTTCCGGGCATGGGCATTGTGATGGCAACTGCGCCCTGAGCACCTGTTGCTGCGGGAGCTGCCTTGGGAGCTGCTGCGGGTGCTGCAGCCTGAGCTACGTTCTGTCCGTTTCCTTCTTCAACGGTTACGGCATATTTGTTTCCGTTAATTGTGATAGTATAGTTCTTCATTTGATTATTCCTCCATTATTATGATCTTAGTTGTGATGAGTGAAATTTTGTTGAGCTTTTTGTGTATTCTTCTCGGCAAAAGGTAACAGCGGCGCTACCGCTTGTCTGTCATTTATAATGACCGCTCTGACAAGCGTGCTTGTCGAGGCGGTTATTATAAATGACTGTCATACGATCTTCGATCGTATGCCTTTTGACGAGATCTATAATTCAAAAGTTCAATTAAAAAATTCACCATTAAGAAATCTTCTTCACGGAACGAACTACAATGCCGTCTTTGAAGAAATTACCGCGTGATTCCTCAAATTCACTTATGGCTGCGGTAATGATGGCAACGAGCTCAAAGTTGTCGATATTAAGCTCATTTCCCGCGTTCTGCGATGCAACTGCGGGAGCGACTGCTTCTGCCTTGGGTGCTGCATTGCTCTTATCCAGCTTTCCGATGAACTTGAAAAGTGAGATAACAAAGCTTATGAACACCAAAGACGCGAATACAATGCACAAACCGACAATTGTGTTGACACCGGCATCGGCAAGAGGTCCTTTAACGTTCTCCCACCATGTCGAAGCTGCAAATACTGTTGTCATATCTACGTGCCTCCTGTTATATTTTTTACGGGACAAATTTAGTACAATAAAACTGTTATAAATTCTATTGAAAGCCCGATTTTCTCGCAATTATAATAATACCACAAGGGCATTGAAAATACAATAAAGAATTAAAAAAACGACGGATACATTTTTATGTATCCGCCATTGGACATATCAATCAAAGCTTTCCATTTTCAATGCCTTGGAAATGTTTTCCGCCTTAAAGCCTTTTCTGTAGAACTTTGCAGCCAGTTTCTGTTTTTCTTTGAAGTCCAGTCCCGCGATCTTTTCCGGAGTCATGTTGATCTTTTTAAGAAGATTGACAACAGCCTTAAGTTCGGTGTTCTCTTCCTCTTCCTCGTTTTCTCCCGAATAGACGTTCTCAATAGCTCTTTCTATGACTTCATCGGTCAGTTCTCTTTTTTTAAGAAGAAACCTGATCTCCGCTCTACTCTTCGAGCTTCTGTAACTTCTGATGAGATTTTCCGCCAGCCTGTCATCGTCAAGGTAATGAAAAGAATCCAAAAAGGAAAATATGTTTTCAATGATCCCCGGGTTGTATCCGTCCTCTTCCAGTTTTTTCTCAAGGGCTCTTCGGGAATAATCCTTCTTCAAAAGAAGATTCATAGCCCGTTTCTTTCCGTAAGAGATCATCTCCTTGGTGAGTTCTTCCAGTTCCTCTTCGGTCATCTCCTCTTCGCTTCCCTTGTACATTCCCTTATAGACCGTGAGAAAACTCTCATCGTCAAATAAGATCATGTTTTTGGCTTTTGAAAATTCCCTGATCTCAGAAATGGTAAGCATGATCACTTCTCTGCTTCGGCTGTGACGGGTGCCAGAGGTGCAAAGCCGAATTTCTCACGTACTTTGTTCTCGATCTCTCTTAAAACATCGGGTCTCTCTTCGAGGTAGGCCTTAACGTTCTCTCTTCCCTGTCCGATCTTTTCATCGTTGTAGGAGAACCAAGCACCGCTCTTATTGATAATGTTTTCATCGGTGGCAAGATCCAGGATGTCTCCCGTCTTGGAAATACCTTTACCGAACATGATATCGAACTCTGCTTCCTTAAAGGGCGGAGCCACCTTGTTCTTTACGATCTTGATCTTTGTCCTGCTGCCGATAACATCGCCCCCTGCCTTGATGGACTCTATACGTCTGACATCCATTCTTACGGAAGCATAGAATTTAAGAGCGCGTCCGCCTGTGGTGGTCTCAGGGTTACCGAACATTACGCCGAGTTTTTCACGGAGCTGATTGATAAAGATAACAACGCAGTTGGATCTGCTGATGGCTGCGGTGAGTTTTCTCAGTGCCTGAGACATAAGTCTTGCCTGGAGACCCATATGTGAATCTCCCATGTCCCCTTCTATCTCTGCCTTGGGAACAAGTGCAGCAACAGAGTCAACAATGATGATGTCCACAGCACCGGATCGTACCATGGTCTCTGTAATCTCAAGAGCCTGCTCGCCGTTGTCGGGCTGTGAAATGTAAAGATTGTCGATATCAACACCGATGTTCTTAGCGTAAACAGGATCCAAAGCATGCTCGGCATCGATGAAGCCTGCAATACCGCCGAGTTTCTGTACCTCGGCAACCATATGAAGAGCAACGGTGGTCTTACCTGAAGACTCGGGGCCGTAGATCTCAATGATCCTTCCCTTCGGAACACCTCCAACGCCCAAAGCGATGTCAAGAGACAAAGAGCCCGTTGGGATGGCTTCAACCTGCATGGATGCCGTGTCTCCAAGCTTCATGACGGAGCCTTTGCCATAGGCCTTTTCGATCTGCGCAAGTGCGGAATCCAAGGCTTTTAATTTATCTGCATCTGCCATTATATATACACTCCTTTTGTTTTATTCGTGACTTTGGTACATAAATCTTCGCAAAACAGCCAAAGGAATACAAGGGCAAAAGCAAAAATGGGATGTAGAAAAAAACATCCCATTTTTGTATATTTTGCACGATTTTTTATTTTCGAACAGAGACTTTACATACTCGTCGGGATCGAATTTCTTAAGGCTGTCTATCTTCTCTCCCAGACCGATGTATTTTACCGGAACCGAGAGTTCTGACTGGACCGCTATGGCAATGCCGCCTTTTGCGGTTCCTTCCAGCTTTGTGATGATGATGCCTGAAACGGGAGCCACTTCATTAAACTCCCTTGCCTGAACAAGAGCATTCTGCCCTGTGGTGCCGTCAAGCACCACAAGAGTTTCACGCTTTGCTTCCGGAAATTCTCTGGAGATCACCCTGTCGATCTTGTTGAGCTCATCCATGAGATTCTTTTTATTCTGCAGACGTCCCGCAGTATCCACAAGAAGAACATCCGCTTTTCTTGCCTTTGCTGCATTTAATGCATCAAAGACCACAGCAGCGGGATCCGAGCCCTCATTTTGAGAGATCATGTCAACTCCCGCTCTTTTTGCCCACTCTCCCAGCTGGTCGATGGCCGCTGCTCTGAAGGTGTCGGCAGCACAGATCAGCACTTTTTTTCCGTTATTTTTAAGAGAAGCGGCAAGTTTTCCCACTGAGGAAGTCTTTCCCACTCCGTTGACTCCGATCATCAGAACCACCGAAGGTCCCTTCTCAAAATCATAGGCGTCATCGGGAACGTTCATCTGTTCCCTGATGGAATCCATAAGAAGGTTTTTGCAGTCTTCGGGTTTATAGATCTTCTTTTCCTTAACTTTTTGCTTTAGGGATGCTATGATCTTGCCTGCAGTGTTGACACCCACATCCGCCATAACGAGATTTTCTTCGATCTCATCGTAAAGATCGTCGTCGATGATCTCAGCTCCTGTAAAGAAAGCTGCTATTTTTCTGAATATTCCCATATTACTCCTGATCAATTTGAAAGAGAATTCTCAATGAGGCTTACGGAAACCAGAGCCGAAACGCCCTTTTCCTGCATGGTGATACCATACAGAGCATCCGCGGAAGCCATTGTTCCTCTTCTGTGTGTAATGACGATAAACTGGGTATGGTTCGTCAATTTATGCAGATAACGTGCATATCTGCCCACGTTACTGTCATCCAGCGCAGCCTCGATCTCGTCCAGAAGACAGAACGGTGAAGGCTTCAGGTTCTGGATGGCAAAGAGCAATGCTATGGCTGTAAGCGCCCTTTCTCCACCGGAAAGCATCATCATGTTCTGCAGTTTCTTTCCCGGAGGCTGGGCATTGATCTTAATGCCTGCCGTAAGAACATCCTCATCTTCCATGAGTTCCAGTGTACCCTGACCGCCTCCGAAAAGTTCCTTGAACACCACGTCAAACTCATCTCTGATGAGAGCAAACTTCTCATTAAAGAGATTTCTCATCTCTTCTTCAAGAGTTTCAATGATGCCCTTGAGTTTATCCTCCGCTTCGATGATATCATTTCTCTGAACCGTATACAGGTTGTATCGCTCGGACACTTCCTTATACTGTTCGATGGCATTTACGTTTACATCACCCAGGCCCTTGATCTTGCTCTTGATCTCGGAAACGCCCTTCTTGACTGCATTGTAACCGCCAAGAGTGTCATCACGTTTTTCTTTCGCGGAATCCACCGTAACTTCATACTCATTCCACATGTAAGCACATTGTTCGTCAATGACTTCACCGATCCTGGTGATCTGGTTTTCAATACGGAAGGCATCCTTTTCAAGTGAAGTAAGTGTCTTTGCCAATTCCTCGTGACGATTGAAGAAATCCTTGTGGCCCTTGGTGATCACTGCCTTTTCTTTCTCAAGGCCCTCGATCTCCTTGTCCATCTCTTCCACATCCAGCTTCCAAGAAGCGATGTCCGAATGAGCCTGTTTGATCTCCTCGTCGAGAGAAGCCAGCTGATCTTCGGAAGATTTTTCATTGGAATCCAGTTCTGTGATCTCTTCTTTGAATTTTTCTATCTCTGAATTGAGACGAGCAACCGTTTCGTCGATGAAACCGAGGGTGTGTTCAAGTCCTGCAAACTCAACTCTCAATGATGATTCTCTTTCATTGGAGTATCTTTCCAGTCTTCTTTCCTCATCCAGCTTGTGGTTGAGGCCCTCGATGGCATCATTGATCTCGATCCTTCTTGCCTCATTGGCTTCCAGATCCTTGGACAGTTTTTCTGCCGCCATGTTGTTTTCGGCAGTTTTTCTTTCAAGATCGTGTATCTCCAGTTCGGTAACCGAGAAGGATTCCTTGCTTTCCTTCAGGCGCTCTTTTTCCTTTTCCAGATTCATCTGGATCGTGTTCTGCCTGATGTTGAGTTTTCCGATCTCTTCATGCTTTTTGGCGATTTCTTCCGAGATCTTGTCTGCCATTTCCTTGAAGCCGTCACGCTCCCTGCTTAAGGCATTTACCTTCACAAGGATCTTCTGAACCTGCTTCTCCGCTTCTTCCATTTCACGTTTACGTCCAAGAAGATTGGAATTGTTCTTGTAGGAACCGCCGGAAAGCGAACCTCCCGGATTCAGCTGTTCTCCTTCAAGAGTTACAATCCTCAAAGAGTAATTGTTGGCTTTTGCAAGTTTCAATGCATTGTCGATGTCATCCACCACAATGATCCTGCCGAGGAGATACTTGACCACCTCAGCATATTCTTTCGATGTCTTTACAAGCTTGTTGGCATATCCGATGACTCCCGCGGCTTTAAGAAGTGCGGGATCCTGATTCGCTTCCTTAGCGGTGATGGCATTCAAAGGAAGGAACGTGGCACGACCGAGCTTATTTTCCTTAAGGAATTCGATCATGCGTTTAGCCGTGGCTTCATCCCTGGTGACAATGTTCTGGATGTTTCCGCCCAAAGCCGTCTCAACGGCTGTCTCATACTTTTCGTCAACCTCGATGATGTCGGAAACAACGCCTATGAGGCCCGGATATTTGGGCTTCTGTTCCATCACCTTCTTGATGCTGTTACCGTAGCCCTCATATCTTTCCGAAAAATCACGGAGTGTACCCACTCTGGATTCAAGTTCGATCTTTTCCTTCTGGAACTTTTCGAGAAAACCTGTGGTCTCGTCCAGTCTTTCCCTTAATTTCTGCTTCTCATTCTTCTGAGCGGAAATGGCCGTTTCCAGTTCTTCCAGTTTTTCGCCTATTTCCGTGAGTTCACGGTTAAAGGTTTCGACAGCGGTCTCATACTCGTTTTCAAAGTTCTTCTGATTGAGAACTTTCTTTGTGAGTTCCGCTTTCTTTAATGCATTCTGTTCATTCAGCGTCTCGAACTTCTGCTTCTCGGTCTTGATCTTCGAATCCTCTTTAATGAGGTTCATAAGGTCACCGTTATACTTTTCGATCTCCGCGGAACAAGCCTTGATCCTTTCCTGGATGTTGTTGAGTTCATCCCCGGAATCCGACTGATTGCTCTTTAATTCCTCGATCTGTTTTAAAGTATCCTTACGGCTTTCACCCTGTTTTTCTATTTCTTCGAGACGCTGATCTATCTCTTCGTTGATGGTGTTTTTACGCTGTTCGTAATGAGCATTGCTCTGATAGAGGGAATTCTTTTTCTCCTCCATGAGTCTGATCTCGCCTTCACGTTTCTCCGAAGAGATGAGAAGCGAGTTTTTCTTCTCCCTGCTCTCATCGATCTTTGAGGTGAAAACACTCATCTCACCCTCAAGACGCTCATACTCCAGTTTGGTATTGTCGTAATCCTTCTGGGTGTTTTCGATATCGTTTTTAATGATATCCTGTTTTTGAAGAGCCTCTTCCTTTGCTTCCGTATTCTTGTCATAGTCCGCAAGAAAAAGATTGATCTCGTACTTTTTAAGTTCTTCGTTGAGTTTCAGATACTCTTTTGCAACTTCGGACTGCTTTTCCAGAGGTCCAACCTGCTTTTCGATCTCCGAAAGGATGTCCGTGATACGGGCCAGATTCAATCCCTCTTCTTCAAGTTCCTTTTCGGCTGCGGCTTTTCTCTTCTTGTATTTTACAATACCTGCCGCCTCATCGAAAAGTTCACGTCTGTCTTCGGGTTTTCCCGAAAGGATCTTGTCGATCTGACCCTGTCCGATGATAGAGTAGCCTTCCTTACCGATACCGGTATCAAAAAACAACTCCTGAACATCACGAAGACGACAGGTGTTTCCGTTGATCAGATATTCACTTTCTCCCGAACGGTAGACACGACGTGCCACCGTAACTTCTTCATAATCGATGTTGAGAGCCCTGTCCGAGTTGTCAAAGGTAATGGCCACATAAGCAAAACCCATGGCTTTTCTCAACTGGGTACCCGAAAAGATTATATCCTCCATCTTGCTTCCGCGGAGCTGTTTTGCGCTCTGTTCGCCCAAAACCCATCTCACCGCATCCGCAACATTACTTTTTCCCGAACCGTTGGGGCCAACGATGGCTGTGATGCCGTCGTTGAACTTGAAAAGTATTCTGTTGGCGAAGGATTTGAATCCGTGTATTTCTATGGATTTAAGATACATTTTTACCTGCTTTCGGCTAAAGATCGCTCTTTTGCCGGATCTTGTTTTTTATTGTTCTTTAAAGCTGAAATCCTATATAGGTCTTGTAGGCAGCCTCCTGCTCGGCAGCCTTTTTGCTCTTTCCCTTGCCTGTTTCCATGGGCTGACCGTCGATCACCACCCGGGCCACAAATTCTTTGTTGTGATCCGGACCCGACTCTGAAAGGATCTCATATTGAACACTTTTCTTCATTTTGTTTTGAACAAACTCCTGAAGCAAGGATTTGCTGTCATGAAAAAGTGCCTTCTTCTCAATATCGTTCAAAACAAAGCGAAGAATGAATTTCTTTGCTTCCTCAAAACCGCCGTCAAGGAAAATGGCTCCGATCACTGCTTCAAAAGCATCCGACACTATGGAATCCCTGTACCTTCCGCCGTTCTTGTTTTCGCCGAAGCCCAGGATCAGGAAATCCGAAAGGTTGATCTCCTTTGCATCATTTGCAAGGGAAGGTTCGCAAACCAGGCTGGCACGCATTTTTGTCATTTCGCCTTCCGGTTTTTCCGGAAAATGATCGTAAAGATATTCGCTGGAAACAAGTTCAAGAACCGCATCCCCAAGGAATTCGATCCTTTCGTTGCTTTCGGTCTTATTTACCATACGCTCGTGCACAACCGAACTGTGGGTAAGGGCAAGTTCAAGATTCTTAATGTTCTTGAACTCATAACCGATGTTCTTTTGAAGTTCGGATAAATTGTTATTAACAACCATGATCAATATACCTGCCCGAAAAAAACGGACACTTAAGTCTTAAGACTATACCCATAAGACAAAAGTGTCTGCTTCTTTTTCTTAATTAAATTAATACATTATCGAAGGAAGAGCTTGATCTGCTCAACCGCATCGTTCACAGTAACGATCTTTTCAGCAGCTTCATTGGGAATCTCGATATCAAATTCCTCTTCAATACCCATGATGATCTGAAAAACATCCAATGAGTCGGCGCCAAGATCCTCAACAAATGTAGAGTCAGGGGTGATCTCATCTTCACTGATGTTCAAAACCTCACTGATAATCGATCTGATCTTTTCAAATTCCATAACACTTATTCCTCCGGTGAATCATCTAACATTATACTGTCTTTTATTTTTTCATTTATCTTCTGCTTTTTGAAATCCAAAGCCTGCAGAAGTGAATTTTTAACTTCTTTTGCGGTAGCGCTTCCGTGAGTCTTGAGAACAAGACCGTTAAGCCCCAGAAGGGGTGCGCTGCCGTATTCGTCAGCCATAAGCTTTTTCAGCGTTTTTTTCAAAGCGGGTTTTACAAGAAGACCGCCGATCTTACTCTTAAGGTTTGAGTAAAAACTCTGCTTAACGATGCCTATTAAAGCTTTTGTGGTTCCCTCGTAAAGTTTCAGGATGACATTGCCAACAAAACCTTCGCATACGATAACATCCGCATATCCGTTGGGAATCTCTCTTGCTTCAATGCTTCCGATGAAATTTATATCTTTACATTCCTTGAGTAAAGGATAGGTTTCTTTAACCAGCTGATTGCCTTTTTCCTCTTCAAGTCCGATGTTGACAATTGCAACCCTCGGTTTTTCAACACCTGTTGTGTTTGCAAAATAGATGGAACCCATTTTTGCAAACTGTACAAGATGAGAAGATCTGGCATCCACATTTGCTCCCGAATCCACAAGAAGGGAAACACCCTTTGCGGTGGGAAACATGGTTCCGATAGGAGGTCTTTCGACTCCCTTGATCCTTCCCACGATGAGCTGACCGCCAACAAGAACCGCTCCCGTACTTCCTGCCGAAAGGAAAGCGTCCGCTTCACCCTTCTTAACAAGATTGCATCCCACAACAATGGAAGAATCTTTCTTTCTTCTGATGGCATTTACCGGAGCTTCGTCACAGGAAATGACTTCCGTAGCATTAACTATCTCAATATTGGGATTGTCAGCGCCGAATTTCTGAAGTTCAGCCTTAACTGTTTCTTCAGGACCTACAAGTTTCACAAAAATATTTGGCTGTTGTGCTACCGCTTCAACGCACCCTTTGACGATCTCATAAGGTGCATTGTCTCCGCCCATGGCATCAACAGCAACGACTATCTTGTCTTCCATGGTTCCTCCGGATTACATTTTTCTGTAGAAAAATGATTTCGCAGTTGAGTAATTCAAACTGTATGACTGAATTATCTGTTCGGTGGATCCGACGAAAAGCAGACCGTCTTTCTTTAAAGCAGCATTGAATTTCTTGTATATTTCGTTCTTGGCTTCTTCCGTGAAGTAAATGAGAACGTTTCTGCATACTATAAGATCGCAATCCGCGGGATAAGGATCCTTAAGAAGATTGGCGTTCTTGAATTCAACACATTTCTTGATATCGTCGGATATTTTATAAGTGTACTCGTTAACCTGTGTAAAATATTTCTGGAACAGGTCCTTCGGAACACTTTTCAAACTCTTGTCGATATAGAGTCCGGCCTTTGCCTTCTCGATCACCTGCTTGTCAATATCCGTAGCCAGGATCTTAATGGATGTAAGAGGCAGATATCTGGACAGGAGCATGACAATGGTGTAAGGCTCGTCGCCTGTGGAGCAGGCGGCACTCCATATCTTCGGAGACCTTGTTTTCGATAAGATTTCAGGAAGAAGTTCTTTTTCAAGGATCTCCCACTGCTCGGGATTTCTGAAAAACTCCGATACATTGATGGTGAGATAGTTTACAAATTCCTCAAAAAGAATTCTGTCCTTTCTGATAGCGGTAACATACTCGGCATAGGACCCGAATCCGTTCTTCATAATAAGAGAATCGATCCTTCTGCGCATCTGTTTCTCTTTGTATGCACTCAAATCTATTTGGGTTAAGGTAAATATTTCTTTTTTAAACGCTTCGTAATCGTCCATATTCACCATACAGGAGCGTGAACGCTTCTGCTCTCCTTTTTCTTAGAATTGGGTAGCCGCCTTTTTCTAAAAAACAGGAGGTGTTCCGCTGTCACCGTACAGGATGTCACGGAGACACCTCCCATAATGTCTTTAGTAGATCGCTTTCGCTAACTCATATAACCCCTGTTTATCTAGGGCGGGCTAATTCAAGCAACACTTCGTCAGATATGGATTGATTATTCTTCCTTAGCTTCTTCGGCTGTCTCTTCAGCCTGAGCCTCTTCGCCTTCAGCAGGCTCTTCAAGTGCTCTCATGCTTAAGGAAATCTTCTTCTCGTCATAGTTAAAATCAACGATCTGAGCTGTGATCTCCTGACCGATCTTAAGAACGTCAGAGGGCTTCTCGATCCTCTTTCTGGAGATCTGAGAAACGTGGAGAAGAGCGTCAACTCCGGGAACGATCTCGATGAAAGCACCGAAATCGGTCATTCTTGCAACCTTACCGGTAATAACATTACCGATGGCGAAATCCTCGTCTGCGTTTGCCCAAGGATTCTGATCCGCAAACTTCATGGAGAGAGCGATCTTATCACCTGCGATCTCCTTGATGAATGCTCTTACATTGTCGCCGGACTTGAATACCTTCTTGGGATTCTCGATCCTGCCCCATGACATTTCGGAAATGTGAAGAAGTCCGTCAACTCCTCCGATATCAACGAAAGCACCGAAATCGGTAACATTCTTTACAACGCCTTCGACAGTATCGCCGACCTTGATCTTGGAAAGAAGCTCCTGCTTCTTCTCTTCCTTCTTGGCAGAAACAAGCTGCTTTCTGTCGCCGATGATCCTTCTTCTCTTTGTATTGAACTCTGTCAATACGAATTCGATCTCCTGACCCTTGTACTTGGTAAGATCCTTTTCAAAGGTGTCGGAAACGAGGCTCGCGGGGATGAATATTCTTGTTTCATCGATCTCAACGATGAGACCCCCGTTCAATACCTCTGATACAGGTGCCTTGAGAACAGTCTTGTTATTGAATGCCTCCTCAAGTACCTTGCTGGAACGTTCAGCGGCCAATCTCTTATAAGATGCGATAACCTGTCCTTCACGGTCATCTACTTTAAGAATCTTAACGTTCATTACATCGTCAACCTTAACACACTTTGTAAGGTCAACGTTAGGAGTGTTTGTGTACTCGCCGCGTGAAACGGTAGCGTCTGACTTGTAACCGATGTTTAAGATGATCTCATCTTCTTTAACACTGATAACTTTGCCTTCAACAACCTGTCCGGTATGTACTGTCTTAAAAGACTCCTCCATTAATTGTGCAAAATTCTCGTCCATAACAGTAAGAACCTCCTTGATGATTTTGTTTGGGGTCGATGCCCCGGCAGTAATACCTACGCAGCAGAAAGATTTAAATTGCTTT
>JAILRC010000066.1 GCA_024698485.1 Lachnospiraceae bacterium
TCTCATGTCCAGGATCGCCATCCGGAATGTTTCTCTTCCCATCTCTTTTTTAGCGCTTTCCACGCTCCTGCAATGCACGACCTCATAGCCCTCGTTCTGCAGGGCATATACAAGCCCGACCGCTATCTGCTCATCATCCTCCAGCAATAATATTTTTGTCATAGTCCACCCTTAAAATGATCAAACGAACTTAAACAGATTCAGTCCTGTTTCCTTTTCATCAAGTTCTCTTTCTACAGTTCCATTCACGGTCCTTACAAACATCTCACATGTGGCGGAGATTCTGCACTCGTTCAGATGACCTCCCAAAACGGTCATATCCTCTTTGCACACGTTAATGTGCAGATGGATGTAGGTATCTCTGTCTTTCGTAGACACGTTGCCCAAAAGGGATGTGATCTCCATGGGCTCATCTATGATGTTCCTGTGGTACTCTCGTTTTGCAACATCATAGAGCCCGATCACCACATGATCCGAGGCTCCTATGGCTTCAACGGACGCTGCCCTGATGCCTTCCTTTTTGCAAAGCTCCGTGAGCTTCGCTATCACTTCCTCACCGCGGTTGATGCGCACAACAAATGTATCGTCAAATCTCCTGTATTCCATGTTTTCCTCCGATCTGCATTTATGCTTTTAATCGTCTCCGGCGATCCTGTCGATGATCTCGTTGAACGCGTTCCGAAACTCCTCCTGCTCTTTCTTTAAGAGTTCAGCATACTTTTTCTCGTCGATGTTGGTTTCAGAACCGATGAAACGGAGCTGTTCTGCAGCCTTTTCCGTTTTAACGGCGACCTGGATGTACTCATGTCCGATGAGAAGTATACTTAAAGCATCTTCATCCGAGATCAGCCCGCTTGTAAGGATCCCCAGAGTATCGTAGATGGTATCGTTTGCAATGGGCCCCATTACCACGTCGGCATTCACGCTGTCAACGGCATTTCGATTTGAAAAGATGTACCTGAACCAGTCAAGATCACGCTTAAATTCACGGATTTGAAGCCCATCCGTATCAAACTCGTATATATTGATCACTGCGTCCTTTCCCGCCCAGCGGCAGGCAAACTCCCTGTCCGGTGTCAGGTAGAAACCGGGGCCGAAATCTGCATTTTGTCGACCTCGGTGTATGTCAGGCTGCCGGATCTCTGTCTTGCTTGTGTGATACAGTCTCATGGTCCCTCCTTCGTTTTACGTTCACAGCACTCAGCATATGCCGGTACTGTCATTTTTTCCACCCGCTCCTCACTTCATCCATGATTTCCATCATCTTTACCGATTCCGCAAGGGGCATGGATGTGCTTTCAATCCTGCCTTTTTGTACGCAGTCAATGCTTTCAAGAAATTCGTATTCATAGCCGCTGATCTGCTTCGGAACATCCATATGCTTTATCAGCCTGTCATTTGTGTCATAAACGTTGATCTCGGAAGGATTGTTGATGTTTTCCACCACCATATAGCCCTTGTCACCGTGGAATATGCCTTTCCTGTCTGAGCGTGGATAGATGCTGTGGGTGAGGACCGCCATACGCCCATCGCGATAGAACACCGTGATTGACTCATCCCCGTCCACTCCCGTTTCCGTAAATCTCACGGCAGACTCGATCCTTTCAATGTCATCTCCGAAATGCATGAGCATGAAATTGATGCCGTAAACGCCTATGTCCAATAGAGCGCCGCCCGCAAGTTCGGGACGTATGATCCTTTCCTTGTGAGATATGGTGTAAGACAGATTGGCCGTCAGGGTGTAAACCTTTCCGATTATGCCGCTGCTAAGGGTCTCGTCTATCATTTTGCGGGAAGGCATATATCTGGGCCATATGGCTTCAGACACATACACTTTCTTTTCTTTTGCAAGTTCCGCGATACGCCCGGCCTGATCCGCATTTTCACAGAAGGCCTTTTCACAAAGTGCCGGTTTCCCGTGTTCCACGCACATTTTCATATGTTCGAAATGGTGGGAATGAGGTGTTGCAATGTAAACAAGTTCCACCTCCGGATCCTGTAACATCTCTTCATAACTGCCATAGGCCTTTTCATACCCGTGTTCATTTGCGAACTTCTCCGCTTTTGCCTTGTCTCTGGAGGCCACAGCATAGCAGCTGATCTCCGCCATCTGCTCCAGTGTCCCTGAGACCGTTCCCGCAATACCGCCTGCGCCTAAAATACCTACTTTCATGATACCCTCCTATACTTCTCTTCTCTCTGTACTCTCTATCAAAACATCGTTCTTGTAGAACAGATCCAGATTTATATGGTCTTCACCTTGCAGCATTTTCTCCAGGAACAGTCTGTCACCTTCCCAAAGATCAAGATCCGGGATTTCTTTCTTGGGGATCCATTTTAGTGTCCCTTCGTTGCAGTCCATGTTCACATTGCCTTCCCAGTCTGTGGCCTTGTACAGGTACATGTCCTCATCTTCCGAGCCTTCAAGCCTGAAGCCTATGACGCCCACAAAAACATATGCCTTAAGGGTGACACCCGTTTCTTCAAGCACTTCTCGTTTCAGGCATTCGTCGGGAGTTTCTCCCTCTTCAAACTTTCCTCCCACACCGATCCACTTCCCGGCGTTGACATCCGCCTTCTTTTTATTACGGAGCATCATGAGGTAACATCCGTCTTTTTCCAAATAGCAAAGTGTCGATCGCTTCATTGTAAGTCACTCCTTTTGATGGTGTTTATTATATACTACAGTTTTTTCCGTAACAAGGTAAAAAGCATGACCCTCGGAAATAAGATACAAGAGTTACATGATGTTTTCCCGCAAACCATTTTCCGTTAAAGTGTAAACCTTCGTGCACACCTCCGAAATGTATTTTCTGTCGTGGGAGATGCTGATCACAGCCCCCGGAAATTCTGCCAGGATCTTACGGATCACAGGTCCCGACAGAGGAGAAAAATTTCGGGTGGGTTCATCAAGGATCAGTACATTGGCGTCGGAAAGGCTCATTTTTAGAAGCAGGATTTTTGCTTTCTGACCTCCCGACAGTTCACGAATGGGATGATCCATTTCATCAGGGGTGTACTTAAGTGATCCGAGATAGGTCCTTATGCGGGTACGAAGGGATTTCTCGCCCGTTTCGTCAAGGAGCTCCACAGGAGTCATGTCAAGATCCAGCATATCCTCATAGTTCTGGGGCATATACTTTGCCTTTAGGTCTTTTCTCGCCAAAAGTTCCTCCGCCATCTTCTTTAAAAGCGTGGTCTTCCCCGCTCCGTTAGAACCCACTATGCATATGCGCTCGGGCCCCCTCACGCGAAGGAAGATGTCACGGGCAAGGACACGCTCGCCGTCAGGAGTAGTGAGCTCGTCAAGTGAGTACTCCAGCACCGTCTTTCCCGCAGGCATATGGGAATTCTCGCCACCGAGTTTAAAGAATATGGCTTCCTCCTGTTCGGGGAAATCGGTCATCTTTTCGTCTTCCTTTTCGAAGCGCTTCCCCATGGCTTTTACCGTGTGCATCTTGTCCTTAAGGTTCTTGGCCGTAGACGGATCCTGCCTTGATATCGCGCCCAGAGCGTGATCGACGCTTTGATATACCTTGTTGAATTTTTCGTCGCGTATCTTCTTTTCACGCCGATCGTTCAGCGCTTTCTGCTCCTGTTTATCAAACAGATCCGAACGACGTTCCAGATAGCTTTTATAATCATCCTTTACGATCGTATATCTGCTTTTCGTTTTTCTGCATATCTGCTCTATATGGATCACCATATTCGCAGTGTTCTCTATCAGCGTTTCATCGTGCGATATAAAGAGTACTATGTGCTTCCACTCTCTTATTATCTTCTCCAGAAGTTCCAGAGTCTCGATGTCGATGTCGTTGGAAGGCTCGTCAAGGAGAAGGACTGTGGGGCGCTTCATCAGCAACCGCATGAACTGAGCCTTGACCTTCTCACCGCCGGAAAGACACGCCATCTGTCTGTCTCCGTAAAAGAAATCCATGGGGACATTAAAATCCGCAGCCATTTTGGCCAGCTCCCGCGGAGAGAATTCTTCCAAACCACCCTCTTCAGAAAAGTACTCATACAAAGTCTTGTCTCTGTCTTTTTCCGGCAGTTCCTGGGGGAGGTAGCCCAAAACTTCTCCTCCCAAAAGCCTTTCCCCTTCGCACTCAGCGTATTCTTCCGCCAACTCAGGATCATAGATCCACTTCATCAGCGTCGATTTTCCGTTTCCTTCCTCCCCTATCACCACGGCCTTGTCCCCGTCGTTAAAGACCATATCAAAGTCTTCCAGGATTACCCTGAAGTCCTTCCTGTGTGTTATTGTAAGATCTTTTATCTGTAGCATAAAACCTCCCGATAAAGGGCTGCAGATGTCATAACAAAAATGAGTCTGTATGCATACGCAAACAGACTCACACAAATAGACCTTTATCATTAAATGGCAAAGGTTTCCACGGTGATGATCTGTCAGCGCACACAAAACAGCTGCTTTCGGCAGCCAAAAACAAATAGTGTTCACTGTTCATGATCATCTGATTATCATTCCTTCACCTTCGCGCCGTGGCGCGCCTTTCTTTTTATGGGGACATTCTATCACTAAGGGAGAAGCTCGTCAAGATAGCGGAAAAAGTCCTTACCGTTAAATACATACCGGAAAAGATCGTCTTTTCGAATGATCTTTTCTGTATTCATAGTAAAACTTTCCACTCTTCCGTCTGCCAAATAAAACGAGACACTGTAGCTGTACCCGCCATGACCCCCGGCATACTTTATCGGTATGCACCTCATCTTTTGAACCATTGCACAGATCTTCCCTATCTCGTTCGGATCCGTCAGGTCAACATGCTCACCGCTTCCTGTTCCCAGGATCACCTTAGTAACATCTGCCAAGTCGATCTCAACAACTTTTCTTGGCCTTAAGATCAATACAAGTCCAAGCAGGACCGCCAGAACAATTATGCATTTTAAAATGTTTTTATTTTTCATATCAATCCCCCAAATGGCCCCCCGGACCGAGTTATGGGTCCATTTTAACTCAATGTAAGCTTATATTCAAGCAGAGCAAATCAATCGGATAGTTGGATGGTCAGGCAACTCAATCATTACAATTCTCACCATCTCCCAACATTCTCCGTCTTTACTTTCAATTACTTTAATAAAAATGATAAAAGACTTGACGCAGAACAAAGTATGCTTCATTCTATATGAGCGGGTTTTCCGACGAAAACAAAAGGGGATAGGATGCAGATTGCTCTGCACATTTAAAAATGAACTTCAAAAAAATTTCGGGATGTATTTTAACGTTTTTAATTGTTTCGGTGTTTTTGACCCGGGTCACCATGGGTGATTCTTTTGCAAAAGATATAAATAAGACATTTTCTTTATTTGTATACTGGTTTATAGCAATGTTCATCCTAAGTGTAGTTATCTTGGGGACGCTTTACGGCGGACAATTATTGACGGATCCCCAAAAAAGGAAAGATCTTATCGAAAAAAGACAAGCTGCAAAACTCGCCAAAAAATATCCTTATAAGGCTACACTATACCTAAACGGGCGTTTTAGACCACAGATAAGGCAGAATATCGAAAAAAGCCTGGATGATTTTTTAAAACAAGCAGACATAGGATATGTAACAGGCGGGCAATGCACATACAAAGAGCATATGGAAGTTGAACGGTGCGAGATCTATATGCACCTGTTCTCCGATCATCCGAAGCTCCCCGAGAAAATTGCAGCCGTATTGGACGATTACATAAAACTGCCAAAAGGCACGGTCATCGAATGTGCAAAAAGCATGGCAAGCGTCGGTGTTCTTGCGGGGCTTACCTGTTATCTTGACGTGAGTAAAATGGAATACAACGAAGAGAATAACAATGCCCTGATGGCCATGCTTGATCAACTCAAAGAAAAATTGGGTGATTCCGGCGCGCTCTACGATTCATGGGTAGCAAGTTTTGATGCGAGAACCGGTGAAGATGTAGAGCCTGAGGAAGATCAGTATCGTTCCACCATCATTGGATTGTATTTTTACGGAAACGACTGTGGAGAGATGCGTCGTATCATAGAGCCTGTCGTCTCCACCGGCATATTCGCCGATGTCTACAGATTGGAGCAAAGCTGTTAATAAATAGAAGTGTATATTTATTCAGTAAAAGCCAAACGTCCCGACAGTGTCGGGACGTTTGATTTTATTTAAATCCGAATTCTCTCATAACGTTCCTTATCTCATCTGCATGATGCCCGTAAAATACGATATGATGATTACCGCAAGGATGCTTAAGAAGCTCCGACACATCCGAGTCAAATCTCACCAGGATCTGAGTGCGGCAGAGGTCCTTTTCGTCAAGGTTCTTTAAAATGGTGCCGTCGCTCACAAAGAAGTGCTCAAGATCCGCAGACATACGGAAAACGGTCACGTCTCCGGTGCTTAGTTCACCCTTGACCGCTATGCCTGTCCCCGATTCAAAATGGGTGTCCGGTCTGAATCTTTCCGTCATGGAAAGGGGTATGGTGCAATGGGCAAGAACCGCTGTGTTCTCCGAAGGGTCGATCCTTGAGGGATTTGCCTGGAAGGATGTCTGTCCCGTGAGAAGGCGGACTATGTGCATGGACAGCATGGCTGCCACATCGCCCTCACAAGTGGAAGTGATGCCTTCGTCGTTCAAAAGTGCAAGGCCTACACATCCCGTGGTCTCCAAAGGTTTCAAAAGATCGAAGCAACGCACGGTAAAGCCTGAAAGATCATTGTCTTTTGCCACCTTCTTAAAGGCATTATACGTCCGCAGGGCTTTTATCTTTTCCTCATCTTTGAAAACTCCCGGGAGTTTTGACTTATCCACAAGTAGGGAGTTGTTGAACTCCTTCTTGATCTCCTCAAGAGATATATGCTTGAAACGTATCCCAAACCTCGCCGTAACCTCATCATATGACGGGATAGACGAAATGAGCCAGTCCGAAGGCTGTCCCACAACGCCGAGAGTGGTGGCAGAAAGTTTCTTTTTAAGTTCTCCCGCCTTGGCCAAAGTGTTTATGCGTCCGGCAATGTACTCGGTGTTACCGTGCAGGATCTCGCCCGCATGTCCATTTCTGTCAATATAATTCATGATCTCCAGGGATGCGGCAAGGGAATTGTTGGAACCGTTGGTGAGAAGGTAATAAGGTTCCTGTAATTCGGCAATATTCTGCAAAAACAGGTTCTCGCTGCCGCCGGTCTGGACATATATGAGTTTCAGATCGCAGTCATAGTCCTTGAGTTCGCTCAGCTCCAACTCTGTTCCGAGAGTCCTTCCGATCTCCGCAATGAAAGCCTCGGAGCGACGCTTGAAATCCTCATTGTAACTAAGATCCGATCTTAAACATGAATATTTTATATGCATATGGCACCTCTAAAAAGCTGTTCGATCGATCAGAAATTACTTCCGCTCCAGCCCCAGTCCTTGGTGGCGGAGTACTTTACATATATACGGTCGGGAGCAATGTTCAGGACCTCGCCGAAGATCTTCGTGATCTCTGCGGTGAGTTTTGAGAACGAAGCACTGTCCGCCGAACCGTAGACGCTCACGTCTATGAAGGCAGAGGGCGCGCTGTTGTCGCCGGCAAAATAGAGATGGTAGTCATCCTCGAATCCCGCCATGAGCCAGCGCTCGCTTTTCCCGGGCAAAAGTGCTATGGCCTTACCCAGCCTTGTCTTCAGTTCTTTCTCCTGGCTCTCGCTGATCTTTACACTTACTTTTGAATCAATAAACGGCATACTTTTATCCTCCATTTTTTAAATTTTGTGATATAATCGCTACTGTCGCGTTTCACGACAAATATGACCAAACAAAAGGATGTTCCTATGGCAGCTTTACTCATCGCAGTTATCTACCTGATATTTGTAAGCCTGGGTCTTCCGGACTCCCTTCTGGGCTCCGGCTGGCCGGTGATGCAGAGGACCTTTGACGTTCCCTCGTCCTATGCAGGCTATGTTTCCATGACCATTTCCCTGATGACAGTGTTTTCGGCGCTTTTCAGCCCCACATTCATCCGAAAGTTCCACACAAAATACATCGTCATCTTTTCCATTTTTCTTTCGGTGGTAGGCCTTATGGGCTTTTCAATGTCCACCGAGTACTATATGCTCTTCATCTTCGCCGTTCCCTACGGTCTCGGTGCGGGAGCCATCGACGCTTCCATCAACCATTATGTAGCCAACAACTACTCCGGAGCGATAATGAACTTCCTTCACTGCTTCTACGGACTCGGCGCCCTTCTCAGCCCCAACATCATGGCAATTGCCATAAAGCACGCCCGCTGGAACGAAGGCTACTCCCGAGTTGCCATCATCCAGATCTGCATTATGGCAGTCTGCATCATTTCCCTTCCTCTCTGGAAAAAGCAGGAGGCTGCAAAGAAAAATGAGGATCATGAAAGTGCGGGCATATGGGAAGCCATCCGTGTTCCCGGTGTTCTCCTCACTCTCATCGCTTTCTGGGCAAGTTGCTCAGGTGAAGCCACCACCTATCTCTGGACATCCAGCTACTTCTCTGACACCA
The DNA here is from genome assembly GCA_024698485.1 of Lachnospiraceae bacterium. Lineage (GTDB taxonomy): Bacteria > Bacillota > Clostridia > Lachnospirales > Lachnospiraceae > RGIG3528. Next base: position 8,476 of record JAILRC010000066.1, read on the forward strand.
AGCCCGGCATAGGTGACGAAACCGCCGCTGCCTGCGGAAGCCTTGTGTTCCTTGGCCTCATGACGGCAAGATTCCTCAGCGGCCTTGTGTCCAACAAACTTGGTGACAGGAACCTGATCCGCATAGGTCTTGGCTCCGAAGCTCTGGGTATATTATTTGTGCTCCTCTCAGGCTCAGGCTACGTTCTTGCTGCCATGGGCTTCGTTCTCATCGGCTTT